>JBAUOX010000873.1:0-9643 GCA_049579985.1 Isosphaeraceae bacterium
CCTCCAGGGAGGAGCAACCCCGAGACACGATCCGCCGCTACCTCGCCACGGGCTTCTACAAGCACCACCTGCAAACCTACAAGAAGCGGCCAATCTACTGGCTGTTCTCCAGCGGCAAGCAGCGGACCTTCCAGTGCCTCGTCTACCTGCACCGCTACCACGAGGGTACGCTGGCCCGGATGCGCACCGAGTACGTCATTCCGCTCCAGGGTCAAATCGCCTCCCGCATCGAGCAACTCGAAGGCGACAAGGCCAAAGCGACCAGCACCAGCCACCGCAATAGGCTCCAGAAGGAGCAAGACAACCTCAAGAAGCAGCAGGCCGAACTGCTCACCTTCGAGGAAAAGTTGAAGCACGCCGCCGAACAAAAGATCAGTCTCGACCTCGATGACGGCGTGAGGGTGAACTACGCCAAGTTCGGCGACCTCTTGGCCGAGTCCAAGGCCATCACGGGCGGGAAGGACGAGGAATAAGTCATGAGATACATCAGACAGATCGAGGTCGAGAACTTCAAGTCTCTTGTCAATTTCCAGATCGACTTGCCGAAGTTCAGTTGCCTGATCGGTCTGAACGGCGCTGGGAAATCGACGGTCCTTCAGTTCATCGACTTCCTTTCGCAACTGGTCCGTGGTGACATGCATGGGTGGCTCAATGAGCGAAAGTGGAAGTCAACCGATCTCAGGTCGAAGCTCACGAAGAAGGTGAACATCGACTTCTGTGTTCGTTTCTCGAGTGAGAACGGCGAATCGGCTGGACGATGGGAGGCGACGTACAGCCCGTCAAGGAATCATTGCACCAAGGAACGGATCGACCTGCTGGACTCGGTGCTTGAGATCTCCAAAGACACAGTGGAGATCTACAGCACATCAGGAGGGACGATCAAGTCATATAACATCGCGTTCGACTACGAGGGGTCGATCCTCTCGGCGCTGAAGGAAGAGCTGCTGCCGCCCTCGATACGTGAGTGCAAAAAGTTTCTTGAAGAAGTCAAGTCGCTTGATCTACTTGCGCCGGACCATCTGCGGCAACGCACGCGTGATTCGGCGGGAACACTAGGGCTGGGCGGCCAGAACTTGTCGGCATTTCTGCATGAGATGAGCGACCAGAAGCGGCTGAGGCTCGTCGCCGAGCTGAAAAGAGCTTACCCACGTCTTCAGGGTCTTCATGCGAAGTCGCTTCGATCCGGATGGAAGCAGCTTGAGATTACCGAGGGGTGCGAGGGACAGAATTCCGACTTCCTTCCGCCGCTGACGACCGAGGCTCGGCACATCAACGACGGCATGCTTCGGTTGATCGCGATTCTTGCTGAGGTTCAATCTGACAACCAGTTTCTGCTGTTCGACGAGATCGAGAATGGAATCAATCCGGAATTGGTGGAATTCGTTATCGACCTTCTAGTGAATGCGTCGCAGCAGGTGCTGGTCACAACTCACAGTCCCATGATCTTGAACTATCTGGATGATGAGACGGCAAAGGATGGCGTGGTCTATCTCTATAAGACCCCTCAAGGCCACACAATGTCGATTCCGTTCTTTTCGATTCCTTCGCTCAAGATGAAGCTGAGAGTGATGGGGCCAGGCGAAGCATTCGTTGATACGAACCTCACGAAACTTGCTGAAGAAATCGCCGACATCCCCAAGGAGGAAGCGTGAGATGTTCTTCCTCTTCAGTGGTGAAGGCGTCACCGATATGGGTTCTGGAAAATCGGAAATTGCTATCAGTCAAGGAGAGAACTACTTTCCAGGTCCGATGGCTGTCATTGCGGACCATGTCATTGAGAAAAAACTTGGTTTTTCCGCTCTCGATACATTCTATTGTGGGTACATCTCAGAACACTATCTTTCGAGTCGAGCCGTCGAGTTGAAAGCTGCAAAGAAATCGTTGGGGCTACCCGGCAAGAAGCGAGGGAAGGAAACTCGATATTACTTCAACAATGCACGGATTCTCTCGAGGATTGCCAAAGAGCAAGAGGTCGAACGCAACGATGAAGTTATTGGCGTCCTTTTTCGTGATTCTGATGGAACCGCCTCGGCGGGACGTGGATTATGGGAGGAAAAACGACAGTCAATGCTCGACGGATTCGATGAAGAGAAGTTCTCGAAAGGCGTGCCGATGATCCCGAAGCCGAAGTCCGAAGCATGGCTAATCTGTGCCCTGAAGAAGCATGCGTATCAAAACTGTCACGCCTTGGAAAACCGTTCGGGAAACGATAACTCACCCAAATCACTGAAGGACGAGCTATCGAAACTCCTAGGGGAGAAGGTCACGCCAGAGTTGCTTTGCGAGAAGGTGCAGAAGAAGGTGGACATTGACAAGATCAAGATGCCGAGTTTCCTGTCGTTTCGAGATCGCTTTGAAGAGGTCATCTGAAGAAGACGACTTTCTTGCCTCGTGATGGGAGGAGCGACCGATTAGCGACCTCAACCAGATCAACACGGCTCTCGAACGCCTATTCGTGGAAGAGGGCCAACGGATCGTATTCTGGAACGATCCCGACCAGGAGTTCCAGAACACACTGCCGTTCATCATGCTCGACGACGTGACCATCCTGCGGCTCGATCGGGTCGGGGCGCTGGAGGCCAAGATTCGCCTGGAACGGGAGGAACCTAACGGCAAGTTCCTCCTGTACGCACCATCCGAGGAACCAGACTACGAAGACGACTGGCTGCTCGACATCCGGCTCTACAGCCGCAGCTTCCGAGCGGATAAGGCCAGCATCCTGTTGCAAGAGCTGGGGCTGGTGAATCAGCACCTGCGGACCTATATTGCCGACCGGCGCAAGTTCTTCGACGCCAGGGATCGGCTCCAGAAGATCAGGAATCTGGTCGCCCCGGATGACGTTGCCGCCGACCTGGATCGCAAGATGATTGCCGTGGTCGCTAAGACCGACCAGCCGGAACTGTCCAATCTGGTGCTGACGGTCTTCCACGCCTGGATCGAGGCTGGGAGCGAGATCGACCTCGACAATCCGCCCGCCGTGTGGGGCCAGATCGAGAAGTTCGATCTCGACGTTCCCTTCTGGCAGATGGTCAAGGCGACCTTCGGCTACGAGGAAGAAAACCCCACGCTGAAGAACTTCCTGCTCCGGCTCGTGCTGACCGATTACGCCCATCACCTTAAAGGAGACGTGCCGCAATCGATCCGTGGGCTGCTCCTGCCCCGCACTGGCTGGTCAAACGCCGTGGTCTGTCTGGCGCAGTGGCGAGATAGCAGCAGCAAGGGGGCCAGTTACGACCGGCTCTCGGCGGAAGCAGCGGCGATCCTCAAAGTCGAAGATCATCTGCCGAACCTGGACATCGACCAGCTCGTTGACGTGATGACGTTCTTGGTGGTTGAGAAGCGGGTCGCCAGCAGCCTGCGGGAACGGGTCCAAACAACCGCCGACACGATCAACGCCGACGATGTGCGAGCCATCGCCACCCGGCGACGGTCCGGGCATTGGGCTTCGCTCAACGTCGCTGGTGCCACGGATACCCCACGCCAGGCCCTCCATGCCGTTTACGATGCGCTCGTGGCGGCGGCGGATTTCTACGCCCTGCGGAACCTGCACAAGAGCAGCTTCGATTATCCCGACGCCGCTACGATGTACCGGGCCTACGAGTCGGAGCTTTACCGCTTCGACCAACTCTATCGCCACTTCTGCGAGTCGGCAGACACGGCTGAGGCGGCAGGCTGGGGCATCCTCAAGCCGTTACGGGCCGACATCGAAGCCCATTACGTCAACTGGTATCTGACCAACTTGGCGCTGGCCTGGGGCAAGTTCATCGAAACCCAGGGAGGGTTGTTGTCCAAGTGGCAGATCGACAAGGTTCCGAACCAGCACCGCTTTTACGACTGCAACGTGCGACCCTGGCTGGAGGAGGGCGACAACCGCCGAGCCTTCGTCATCATCAGCGATGCCTTCCGCTACGAAGCGGCCCAGGAACTCACAACCGAACTCAACGGCAAGTACCGCTTTGAGGCCACGCTGTCTTCCCAGCTTGGCGTCCTGCCCTCGTACACCGCCCTGGGCATGGCGAGCCTCCTGCCACACAAGACGCTGGCGTACAAAGGGACCGACGTTCTGGTGGATGGGAAGTCGAGCATCGCCAGCGAACGGGACAGCATCCTGCAAGCCGTGGGCGGGTTGGCTTGCAAGTGCGACGAGTTGATGGCAAAGAAGAAAGAAGAGGGCCGAGAATTCGTCAAGGACAAGCGGGTCGTTTACATCTATCACAACACCGTGGATGCGGTCGGCGACGACGGCAAGACCGAAGGGCATACGTTCGAGGCCGTGCGTCGGGCCATTGACGACTTGGCGGCGCTGGTCGGCTACATCGTCAATAACCTGAACGGCCACCACATCGTCGTCACCGCCGACCATGGTTTCCTCTTCACGGAAACGGCCCGTGTTGAGACTGACAAGAGCAAGCTGAACGAGAAACCGGACGGCACGATCCTCGCCAAGAAGCGGTATCTGCTCGGCCCTAAGCTCCCGGACCATGATGCGGTGTGTCACGGCAAGTTGAGTGCGACGGCTGCTGCCGATGGCGACATGGAGTTCTGGATTCCCAAAGGGGCGAACCTGTTTCACTTCGTTGGCGGCGCTCGCTTTGTCCACGGCGGGGCGATGCCGCAGGAAATCGTCGTCCCGGTTATCACGGTGAAACACATCCGTGGCAAGTCGGCCCAGGAGACGAAGACGAAGCTTGTGACGGTCCAGGTGCTTGGCACCAACCACCGGATCACTAGCGCCTACTGTCGCTTCCAGTTGATCCAGATGGAGCCTGTAAGTGACCGGGTGAAGCCGATCACGCTCAAGGTCGCCGTTTACGAAGGCGAGGAACCGGTGACCGACCTCCAGACCGTGAAGTTCGACATTGTTTCGGGCGACATGGAAGACAGGAAGAAGTGGATCAAACTCGTCCTGAAAGATCGGCAGTACAACAAGAAAACTCCTTACCGCCTAGTGTTGCGGGACGCCGAAACCGGCATCGAGCAGCAGAGCGTTGAAGTGATTATCGACAGGGCGTTCACCGATGACTTCTGAAAACACAACTCCTGATACCGGGCTGGACGACCTCCTGAATCGGCATTTCCCCGGCAAGGTGGTTCGCAAGGACTTGACCAAGCTGGTCAAGGAGGGTGCGAACGTGCCGGTTTACGTCCTGGAATATCTGCTGGGAAGTTACTGCGCCTCGAACGACGAAACGCTGATCGAGGAAGGGCTGCGCACGGTCAAGAAGGTGCTGGCCGAGAACTACGTCCGGCCCGACGAAGCCGAGAAGGTCAAGTCCACGATCCGGGAGCGGGGCAGCCTCAAGATCATCGACAAGGTGACGGTGACGCTCAATGAGCGGCGTGACGTGTACGAGGCACTGCTGTCGAACCTGGGCGTCAAGGGCGTCGAGGTCGAGAGCGGCATCGTCAAGAAGTTCGAGAAGCTGCTCGTCGGCGGCATCTGGTGCATCGTCACCCTGGAGTATTTCTTCGAGGAAGACCAGAAGGGATCACCGTTCTTACTGCGGGACTTGAAGCCGATTCAGATGCCCAATATGGACCTGGAGGAGTTGTTCCAGGGGCGGCGGGCATTCACTGAACAGCAGTGGATCGATGCCCTACTGCGTTCGACGGGCATGGAGCCGACGAATTTCCAGGAGCGGGTGAAATGGCATCTCCTGGCCCGAATGATCCCCCTGGTCGAAAACAACTACAACTGCTGTGAACTCGGGCCTCGGGGCACGGGCAAGAGCCACATCTACAAGGAGATCAGCCCCAACAGCATCCTGATCTCGGGCGGACAGACAACGGTGGCGAACCTGTTTTACAACATGGCCCGGCGTCAGGTCGGACTGGTCGGCCTGTGGGACGTGGTAGCCTTCGACGAAGTGGCGGGGATCAGTTTCAAGGACAAGGATGGCGTTCAGATCATGAAGGACTATATGGCGAGTGGGTCATTCGCCCGTGGTAGGGACGCCATCAACGCCTACGCCTCGATGGTCTTCGTGGGGAATATCAACCAGCCCGTGGACACACTGGTCAAGACGAGCCACCTGTTCGCCCCGTTCCCGGAGCCGATGATCGACTCGGCTTTCTTCGACCGCTTCCACGCCTACATCCCAGGTTGGGAAATCCCCAAGATGCGCCCCGAGTTCTTCACGAACCAGTTCGGGCTGATCGTGGACTATCTGGCCGAATTCCTACGGGAGATGCGGAAGCGGAACTTCGGCGATGCGATTAACAAGCACTTCAAGCTAGGCCGGGATCTGAACCAACGGGACACGATCGCCGTCAAGCACACCGTCTCGGGCCTGCTGAAGCTGCTCTACCCGAACGAGGAATACGACAAGGAAGCAGTCCGGCGTTGCCTGGAATACGCTTTGGAAGCCCGGCGTCGTGTGAAGGAGCAACTCAAGAAGATCGGTGGCATGGAGTTCTTCGACGTTCACTTCTCCTACATCGACGTGGAGACGATGGAAGAAAAGTTCATCAGTGTGCCGGAACAGGGAGGCGGATCACTCATCCCCGATGGCCCGCTCACTCCGGGCGTGCTGCACACCGTCGCTACGGGCGGTGCCGGGCATCTTGGCCTGTACCGACTCGAAACACAAGTGAGTTCCGGCAACGGCACGCTGAAGACATCCGGCCTCGGCTCCAGCTCTGCGGCGAAGGAGGCAATCAAGGTCGGCTTCGATTACTTCAAGGCGAATGCCCACCGGGTCAGCGCCTCGATCAAGCCTGGGGACCACGATTACCACCTGCACATCGTTGAATTGCACAACACAGGGCCGACGAATGCCATGACCCTGGCGGCGTTCGTAGCCTTTTGCTCCGCAGTCTTCGGCAAGCCGCTCCAGCAGCAGTTGGTCGTTCTGGGGAGCATGAGCCTGGGCGGGAACGTCATCCCGGTCGAGAACTTGGCAGAGTCGTTGCAAGTCGCCTTCGATGCCGGGGCCAAGCGTCTGCTGCTGCCGATGGCGAGTGTGAAGGACATTCCGACGATCCCCGGCGAGTTGTTCGCAAAGTTCCAGACCGGGTTCTACGCCGACCCCGTGGATGCAGTATTCAAGGCGCTGGGCGTCCAGTGAGTTGGCTGAAAGTCGATGTCCCCTGATGTTCGCTCTCCTCCTCACCTGCGTCCTCCTGACCGACCCCAGTAACCTCGAAGGTAAGCTTGTCCGCATCGCAGACGGCGATACGATCACACGATGGCTTCGCGCGGTCAGGGCCGTTTCCCGGTTTTCGCGACGTGCCCTGTGGTAATATTGGCCCATAGCCAGACCATTGCGGATCAAGGCGAAAAGAAGGGCAGGCATTGCGAGTTTCATCCGTCGCGGAAGGCGTCTCCCTCGACTTCATCGCCGTGGCCCCGTTGAAGATTCACTCCGGTCCCTTGTATCCAGCGCTACGCGGACCCTCGGCCCGACCGAGTCGGCTGAAGTGCTCAGGCTGGAGTTGGGCGACCTCTTCGTGATCAGCAAGCCGGGAAACTACCGCGTGGAGCTGCGCTCGGAGTTGCTCGGCGGCGAGGACGGCAAGCCCGGCGTGCTTGCCGGAACGTTCACACTCGCACCGTGATTCTGAGCGTGATCCACCCGTTCAAAACCATTTCTTCCGCCGCACATAGACCCACATGAGCGATGGGGATACGCACATGATGAGCAGCGATCCGAAGAAGAGCAGGCGTTTGGGCAGCGGCGACTGGAACGCCAGGGTCTCGCCGAAGAAGTTCATGCCGAAGAAGCCGACCAGAAACGACATCGGCATGAACATGACGGTGACCATCGTCAGCGTCTTCATGATGTCGTTGGTGCGGTTCGACATGACCGAGAGGTAGGTCTCGAGCGTGCCGGCGATGAGGTCGCGCAGACTCTCGGAGATGTCATGGATCCGCACGACATGGTCGTAGACATCGCGAAAGTAGACCCGGTGCGCGGCCTGGATCGGCTTGTAGGGGTCTCGTGCCAGGCGATTGAGCACCTCGCGCTGGGGGCTGAAGATCTTTTGCAGGCGGACGGCCGAACGCTTCAAGCGGAAGATCGTTTCGAGGGTCTTGGGGCGCGGGTCCGCGATCACCTGGTTCTGGACCGTGTCCACCCGGTCGTCGAGGCGTTCGATGGTTTCGAGCGATTGGTCCACGGCCCGCTCCAGGAATCGGAAGAGGAGATGATCCGAACCATGCTGGAGCCGGTCGCGCGGGTCGCGCTCGATCGACTTGCGGTCCTGGTCGAGGAACGACAGAGGTTCGGTATGATAGGTGACCACGTAATTGAGGCCGAGGAAGATGTCGAGCTCATGCAGTCTCAACTCATCGGTTCGGGGATCGATCGACGTTCCATGGAAGACGAGGTAGATGTACTCTCCCCAATCGTCGATCTTGGGGATATGTGATTCATCGATCGCGTCTTCGACCGCCAGCGCGTGAAAGCCAAAGTCCTCGCGCAGCAGGGTCTCGGCCTCCCGGGTGGACGCGGATTCCGCGTTCTCGATATCGACCCAGAGCGTACCCTGGCGATCGGCAATCGCTTGGGCGATACGCTCGCGCGGCCAGTCGAGGTGGATCTCCCCCGCGCCGTCGCGATAGACGACATGGAGCTTCATGCCCGCGCTGGCCGCGGCCGCGGAGGCGGAGGCGTCCGGTTCGGAGATCCTGGCGGAAGCACTCATGGCTCTGCTCCGGACGCGGCGTTCGTGGCACCCTGGGTGGCGGCCGGGCGGGGGCGCGTGGCCTGGTAGCGCACCGCCTCTTCCAGAAGATCGATCGCGAGCGGGCCATCGGGCTCGAGCGGAATCTTGCGGCGGACGGGTGAGGAGAACTGCCCGAAGAGCTTCTCTCCTCCCGGCATGTTGATCGGTGCGTTGACCAGTCGGATCACGTTCTCGCCGATGGCCACGCGATCGGCCTGGAACGAGCCGTCCCGGCCGATCCGGGCAGACCGGATGTTGCCGACCGTGCCATCGGTCGGAATGAACTCGATCCATCCCCCCGCGACGGGGCGCCCGCCCTCGACGACGATGCCGGCGACGCGGGTGGTGGGGAATCGTTCGGGCCCCAGCTCCTCGCTGCAACCCGGCGCCAGTAAACCAAGCAGAAGCAGGCGGGGGTAGAGCCAAGGTGAGCCGGGTTGCCGTTGGGCGCGCGAACGGGGGCACATGAGCGCACGGTCCTCACGCAGGAGGAAAGAAGCAGTTCGCCAGCCTGAGGGCTGCTTCGATCAACCGGTAATCGTCCTGGTCCAGGTCTGCCGCCAAAGGCTGCTCAGAAGGCAGGGCGATGAGTCGTCCGGCCCGGCGGCCGTGACCGGCATGGGGGCCGGTGCGCCCTTGCTTGAAGAAGAGTCGTCCGCCCGCTTGCCGCTCACCCGCCAGGGCGCCAACCTTCTCGAGAAGTACAAGGTCTCCTCCGCACTGGTTCAGGCCGGCCCTCGGTCCGACGTCACCGACCGCGACGATCAGCCCGCCCCGCTGGAAATAGCCGATGGCCGCACCGGCCTCTCCCCCGATGAAGAGCCGTCCAGCCGCCAGGCCGCGACCGGCGCCATCGGCGGCGCTCCCTCGGCAGACCACGGTCAGGTCCGGAGCATCCACCTCGGCGGCCAGCTCGGGGCCGGCGTTGCCGTCAACCTCGATGAGCGCCCGCCAGGCCCCGGCGATCCGAGAGACC
>JBAUOX010000874.1:0-3258 GCA_049579985.1 Isosphaeraceae bacterium
GACCTGACTGTCAACCAGTCTGGCCGTGCTCAGGCAGCACCCTCCAACCCAACGGCTTCAACCGAACCAGTTTGTCTTCGTGTCCAACTGCTCTCGGGGAATCGAATACACGCCGGAAACGGCAGAGCCTTTAGTACTACTCCGTTAAGTTACGGAAGTCGTTTGGCGACAACTGTTTATGGATTGCTACTCGTGATCGAATCTTGGCAATTGCATGTATCAAGCGTGACGCAAGTCCTTACCGCGCCGAGTGTTGCAACTCTCGATAGCATGCATTTGCTCCCAATCCCTGCTGAAGCTTAACGGAGCACTACTAAGGTCCCGCCGTCGGAGTTCCAGGAGTTCCGTGGACACCATACTTAATTTTTCGGCGTTCGGTATGATGTCCCCGGAACTATGCATGCCGGGTGTAAGATAACGATAGGAAGAAAACCGATGCGAGGCGGTCGTTCGAAAGGGTCTGCGTGAGATTAGCCGGAGGTCCCTGCCATGCCACGTCGAGACGACTATGCGGGAACGATCGGGACTCTGCGGGAAGGGGGCCTGAACCAATTGCGGGGCATCGCCTGGACCCTGGAATCGGGCGGACTGGTTCCAGCCCCGGGGCCAGCGGCGCGCGAGGCCGCTACCCATCTCATCTCCGGGTTCGACCTCGGCATGACGCCTAATGGCTGGAATTGCGGGACGGTGGTCTGGTTCCAGGGCAACTCCCGAGGGACCCGAGGGACGGGGGGTGTGGAACTCGGCCCCGAAGAGCTGGGGACCGCGCCGCGGGGGTTCTGGACGCGTCTTGACGACGACCTGAAACGCTCGGTACGCATCGACCGCCAGAAATATTTCCCCGATTCCCAGGAGAACTGGTTCTGCGATTATCACGTCCAGGTCGGCGACGCGTCCATCGCCTGCGTACTGGTCCGCGTCAATTTCGACGTCGGTGCACGAGCGATGCGCCACGCGTTCCACCTGAGCCTCGAGTTCATCAGAAACGTCTGGGTCGATCCGACTGATAACCGGAACGGCTATTTCCGGATCGAATCCTAAACCACCGCGCCACACCTCGACTCTACATCGACCGTTTCTGAGGACAGCGAGCTTTAGGGACACGCACGTAAACGCTTGGTGCAAGCGGCTTGGTTCCGGTTTCACAGATTCTGGGCGTCTTCCACCTGTTCGTTCGGCTAGCGGTCGCGCTCACGAAAGGGTTATCGGAACTGCGGAATCGTGGATGGGAGTCCCACGCGCATGAAAAAAACGCGCGAACGCTTGCGAGAAATGCTCCAGAAAAGGGGACTTCAGCCGCCATCGCGAGCCGAGACGCGAGGCGTGGTTTGTCAGGTAGTCATAGGACAGGCTATAGATCTCTCGGAAGGTAACGACGAGAGCCTGCCGATTGTCATCCGGTGCGGTCAGAGAGGCAAGCAGGTGCAGGCCCTCGACTCGGCCTTTCAGGACCTCGTTCCAACGCCCCTTGCACGCGAAGGCTGGGTTGACAGCCTGGAACTCGGAGAGCGGGTAGATTGGACAGATGGCCACGAGACGCACCTTGCGCTGCTCCAGGTCGCAACTCTGGGTCAAGACGACCAGGTCGTACTCCATCGCCACCGCTTCCCAGGACCCAGCTTCCGTCTGAGAATCAGACCCTCGGATCAGCACAAGGCAGTTCGGCAGAAGGTCGCCTTGGCGGAGGATTGGCTCGCTGACTTGAGCCCAGAACGGCTCGATGGTCATTCCTCCCCATCCTCGTCTAAGGCGTAGGGAAGCGGCCGACCGCGGCCGAGCCGTCGAGACTCGACGGAAATCCTCATCACCCGGCGAGGCGGAACGGGCTGGTAATTGACAAGATCGTCCACATTCGATTCCTCTGCTTGGCCGTCAACGCCATCGCCGTTGGTTCGCCGCTTGGGGATTGGTTTGATGGTCGACAGCGGTCGAATCCACCTTCCGCGACTCCATGGCTAGATCCTCCAGTCGCATTTTACCAACTCGGCAGGATAGGACCAGCGTGGATCGGTCAGTAAGTCGAATTGTCGAATTCTCTTCACCGCGCGCTCGAGGTGAAACTTCGCAACTCGTCGGGTAGTTCGTCGGCCAGGTAGCCGCTGGCATCGTGGTATCGGCGTCTGTCTCGACCAGCGGCTCCTTGAGGATGTCGGTGATCAGCCGCGCGCCGCGGTCGACGGTGACGTAGGACCAGGCCCACTGGATCATGACGACCAGGCGATTGCGGAAGCCGATCAAGAAAATGATGTAGACGAACAGCCACAAGAGCCACGCGATCAATCCGGAAGTCTTGAACCGCCCGATCTGAGCGACGGCGTGCGCCGTCAAGGGGAATAGTGCCACCCGGCCTTCGGACAGGTGTCTGATGGTGCTCAGGCCCGTCCCCGACCCACGCGTCGTAACTCGCGACGGGGTGGCACTATTCCCTTTTTCCCTCCCCTTTTCCCCTCTCTCGTTCAACTGTGAATATTCGGACTAGAGGGGCGATGGGCCGGATCTCCAGCCAGAGCATTGTCCGGGGAACCGAAGCCGGGCCAAAGATCGTTCGGAGGGACTCCGAGAGCCCGAGCAAGCTTTTCCACTGTGCGGCGCTGAGGCCGACAGTCCCTGGAGAGCATCATCGAAATCGCCGGCTGACCGACTCCGATCGCTGCCGCCAGCTCAACCTGGCTAATCCCCTTCGCCTTCATGTGGCCGACGAGGCTGTTCGCAAAGGTCTCCTCCTCAAGGTCCATCCGTTTGGAGACGTTCTCCTCCTGGTTCATCAGCGTGGTCACGTCACCCACGTCGTCGGACTGGTTCGACAGTGCCGAGAGGACCCGGCGCATGATCTTGCCGGAGCGGGTCTTGGGTATGTCGGGCACGAGGTAGACGTGATTCGGCCGAGCGATCTTGCCGATGGATTCCTCGATGGCGTTCTTCACGGCTTCTTCGATCGCCTCGCTCGGCTCAAAGCCCGGCGAGAGGGCGATGTAGACGTCCGGCACCTTGCCCTTCATCTCGTCTTTGCGTGGGACGACCGCAGCCTCGGCGACCTCGGGTACCTGGAGGCAGCAGGACTCGATCTCCTTGGTGCCCAGACGGTGGCCAGCGACGTTGATCACGTCGTCCACATTGGGTTCAAGTTCCCAACCGACCTCCAAGTCGATGGGCTCTGTCGGATAGAGGCCCTCCCGAAGTGTTTCGAGTGCTGCCTCGATCTCATCGGCGGTCGCGTCCGGATCGATCGCGATCGAGGCCATAGACGCGATCCCCTCC
>JBAUOX010000875.1:0-7731 GCA_049579985.1 Isosphaeraceae bacterium
TCGATCTTCGCCTACCCACCGAAGAAGACTTCCAGACCGTCGGCGGCCTGGCCTTTCAGGCCCTGGGTCGTCTGCCAGAGCCGGGAGCGACCTTTCGTTATGACGGCGTCGAGTTCACGATCCTGGATGTCCACGACCACGCGATCGGGCGCGTCGTGATCGACCTGCAGCCGGTGACTTCCAACTCGAACGGCTTCTGATAGGGATCTGCACTCGCTTGGTGATCCCCGGGCTCCTGAAAAATCGGATCGCTCGCTTCGGCCTTGATCGCCTCAAAGCTCGAGCATCTTGTTCTGGCCGACTCGTTTACCTTCGGCCAGATGCTGCCGCGTTCCCCGAGCCAGGGCGTATGCCACGATCCCGCCGGCAATCGCCCCGCACAGGTGCCCATCCCACGAGATGTTCGACCCGAAGCGAGGGATCACTCCGAGAATCAGCGACCCGCCGTAGAGAAACCCAACGATCAGCGCGATCAGGAGCGGGACGATCCGTTGCTCCAGCAATCCGGCAACGATCAGGAACGCGGTCAGTCCGGAGATCAGGCCGCTCGCCCCGATGTGCACGGCCTCACGGCCGAAGATCCAGAGCAGCAAGCCGCCCAGCAGGGCGACATCCAGGACCACCTGCCACGACTCGGCCCGCGAGCCGGCCAGCAGGATCAGGAGGACGACCAGAGGGATGGTGTTGCCGAGCAGGTGCTGGAAATTCGCATGCAAGAACGGCATGGCCGGGATGCCCACCAGCCCGACGATCCTGCGTGGGATCACACCGTAGTGGCCGAGCGCGGGGAACGCCAGGCTGATGAAGAAGACCGCCCAGATGGCCCCAACGAAGAGGGCCACGGCGTTGATCTCCTCGCGGATCGTATGCGACGAATCGGCCATGAGTCACTCCACCGAGGGAAAAGCCAATACGGGCAGCATTATCGATCGTGCAACCCGAGCAGGGACAAGAGGGGGTTGGTGAGATGCGGCTTCAATCGCTTGGACCATGCGGCAGGCTCCCCGGCACATCCGGTAGACCCGCCAGGAAGATAGCTTCGAACCGGTGATGGTGGTAAGCCTGGAAGATGAACTCATTCCACTGGTTCGGCTCTCGCCCGTGTTTCATGAAGTGAGCCAGACGCATCTTTACCGGCACTTTGAGGCCGAGCAGCGATTTGTTCAGGTAGGCGATCCAGTCCTCCCTGCCGAAGTTCAAGAGGACGTAAGGCGTCGTCAGGAACACATGGTACTTGACCGGACGGATGGGCGGAAGAATTCGACCGTACCAGAGTTCCCCGACGTGACCTTGATAGCCGGACGGCACGTAGCACTCCAATTGCTCCTCCGCGATCAACTCTCTCAGGAGGCAACGTCCGCCCATGAGTTTCTCACACTGGTATATGCCCATGCGGGACTCTGAGCAGGTTCGGATCGCATCCATGACCTTGGCGTCGAAGGCGAGCATCGCACCCGCATCGAGCAAGCACTTTCCCATGGTCTCATGGTAGGATCCGAAGCCCAGATCGAAGAAAGCCCAAGTCGTGAAGTAGCTCCTGGTCAGGGGGCTCATGGGAGGACCAGAGGGCATGTATTCGTCTTCCGCCTCGGTAACGATCTCGTAGTAGGGCTTGAACTCGTCAAGCACGCTGACCCGCTCGGCGAAGATGGAAGCGGCGTGCTGGACGGCGAGGTAGACCGTGTGGAGCGGGTCGACGAGTTCACCTTCGCCCAGGCGGATTGTCTGACCCTTCTTCAATGCCTTGATGGCCTCGAGAACCACGGCCGCGGCTTGCCGAAGCTCGCCGACGAGTTTCCGGTTCTTGGGGAGTCGCTTCAGGAACTTGTCGCTGATGTGCTCCATCGGAGGTCGTCCAGAGCCTCGCTGGGCAGGGCAGGTTGGATGGCATTTCCCAGGATTCGAACTCTGCCTTAAGATCGTCTTTGGCAGATCATTTTTCAACTCCAAGCCAATCGACCAGACTGGCGTGCAGGACACTCAAGGGACGAGAAGGGAGAACGTTGTGCCTGCGAATCGGTCCCTGGCGCTGGTGGTTCGAACGGTCGAGGTGTTCGAGACCAGCCTGGTGGTGACGCTCTTCACCCGGGAGCTGGGGAAGGTGGCGGCGCTGGCCAAGGGAGGCAGGCGGCTCAAGTCGCCGTTCCAGGGTGGGCTTGACCTGCTGGGCGTTTCGGATATTGTCTTGCTGCTCAAGGCGTCGGAGTCGCTGGACCTCTTGACCGAGGCCATGTCTCTGGAGCGCTTCGCATGTCTTCGCCGCGATCTGGCGGCCCTGTATGCCGGCTACTATATCGCCGAACTGCTGACCGATCTGACCGACTATCACGATCCGCACCCCAAGCTGTTCGACGCAGCAAGGACCACCTTGCGGCATCTGGGGGATCCGGAATTGCGGACGCGGAGGGTCCTGAGGTTCGAGCTGGCCTGCCTGCGCGAACTCGGGCTCATGCCTGCGCTTGACCAGTGTGCCCACTGTGGGGCGCCGGTTGACACCCAGGGAGATGTGGCGTTCGGCCTGGCCACCGGCGGAGTGCTCTGCCCATCCTGCCGACCAGGACAACCCCACGTGACGACGCTCTCGAGCACAACGCTCGAGGCAATCCGGATCCTGGCCAGCCCCGGTCGGGCCTGGCGAGATTTGTCACTCGAATCCCGTGGTTCGAGAGGCGGCAACGTCCGCCAGACCGTCGGCGCAGTCATCAGTCATGTCCTGGGCCATCGCCCCAAGGTCTGGCCCTATCTGGGAGAGTGAACCGATGAACCAGGTTTCAAGGAACATCGGTCGCGAGCCGAGACCCTATACCGTGCATGACCAGTGGCTTGATCACGCGATTCCCGTCGGGCATCGATTGTCCTCGAAGCGAGGCTCGGGCTGGGTGAAGGCGGTCCGTCTGCTCTCCGCGGCGCTGCTGGCTTGCGGCCTGGCCGGCTGTCAAGGCTTCAGCGTCCCCTTTGCCCAGTGGACGGCCGGCTATGACCCCAGCCTGGCCAAGAAGATCAGCAAGGCAGAGAAAGACGGTACGACTTCGGAGACGGTCGAGGAACCGCGGACGCTCCTCCAGCGCTGGTTGAACCCCAACAAAGACAAGGAAGCCAAGGACGATGATTCGTCCAAGTTGCCGTCCTCGAAGTCCCCATCCACGCTCGTCCTGGGTTCCGACGGATGGCGGCCGATGCTCAAGCCCCAGAAAAACCCTGAGGCCGCCAAGGAGTTCGACGAGGCACACAAGCTGTTCCAGCAGGGCAAGCTCGCGGAGGCCGAGACCGCGTTTGCAAAGATCGCCAAGAACCGAAAAGGGTCGCACTGGGGCGAGAAGGCGCAATTCTATGTCGCCGAGATCCAGTATCAGCAGAAGAGGTACGTCAAGGCCAACGACAGCTACGAGCGGCTCTTTGCCGATTATCCCGGTACCGAGTTCCTCGACAAGCTGGTCAGCCGCGAGTACTCGCTCGCCCAGATGTGGCTCTCGCAAAGCGATCCCAAGGCCAAGCCCGAGCAAAAGCTGTCCTGGTACACCCATTTCACCGGCGAGCAGCCGATCATCGACACCCAGGGAACGGCACTGAAAGCGCTCGAGCACGTCCGCCATCACTGGGCGGACGGCCCGCTCGCTGACGATGCGGTGCTCCAGATCGCCGAGTTCCACATGAGGACCGCCGACTACGAGTCTGCCGCGACCTATTACGACCAGCTCATTGCCGATCACCAGAAGAGCCCGTTCTTCCAGAAGGCCCAGCTCGCCGCGATCGATGCCCGGATGAAAGCGTACCTTGGCCCCGAATACGACGGCTCCGGACTGGAGAAAGCGCGCGAACTCGTCAAGCAGACGATGACCAGCTTCCCGGACCGGCAGGCCAGCTACGAAAACCTCTACCACACTCTCGACCTGATCAACGACCAGGAAGCCGAGCGCACGTTCAAGGTTGGCGAGTATTACAAACGCGTCGGCAAGGTCACGTCGGCTGAGTATTACTTCGGCAAGATCCCCCAGCGCTGGCCCTCCAGCCCCTGGGCCCTCAAGTCCAAGACCGAGCTCGCCCAGCTCGCGAAGATGCCGCGCAAGCCTTCGGTGCCAAGCAAGATCATGACCAGGCCAGGTTCCAACGACCCGTTCTACGGCGGTGGCATGGGAGGCATGGGAGGCATGGGTGGTATGGGAGGCATGAGCGGCATGGGGATGATGCCGGGTGGAATGGGCTGATCGGCCAGGCAAACGTGAAGGCCGCGGTCGCCCGCGACAAGGAAGGGGCAAGCCATGCCTTTCAGTGGGTCTCGAATCAGACAACCCGAACCGACTTCGAGGGTGTCTGCCGCGCGTTTGAGCGGCACCCTGATCATGATCATGCTTGCCGGGACGATGCTCAGCGGCTGCGGATATACCATACGAGCGCCTTTCGACAAGAGCGTGAAGACGGTGTTTGTCCCCGTCTTCCGCACCCAGTCGTATCGCCGCGACCTGAATCTCAATCTGTGCGAGATGGTTCAGAAAGAGATCATGCAGCGCAGCCCTTACAAGGTCGTGGGACGTCCCGAGGGCGCCGATACGATTCTCGAAGGAACGATCAACTTCGCCGACAAGAACACCGTGGTCGAGAACCCGTTCAACCTGCCGCGCGAGCTGAACGCGACCGTCAGTGTGGCCGTCAAGTGGACTCACAATCCGCCCACGGAGGCCGAGAAGAGCAAGCCTCCGACCACCGTTTCCGAGACGGTCAATTTCGTTCCGGAAGTCGGCGAAACGGCTTTGACAGCCTTCTACCGCGTGAACCAGCGACTGGCCGCTCAGATCGTCGATATGATGGAGCAACCGTGGTACACCGATGCCGACCTGAAGTGACACCAAGGGTGGGCCCGGCACCTGTCGACCCCGGGCGTAGCCGACTGAGGCGAGTGCGAGTGCTTGGCCGAGTTCCGATTCCCTGGCAAGACCAGCTTTGACGAGGCACGAATGGGACGATGGGAGGCCCGGGACCGCACCATCCGGGCGGCCGGCGACCCGATTCCCGGGGTCATGGGGATCGTCAACATCACGCCCGACAGCTTCTCGGACGGCGGCCGCTCACTCTCACTCTCGGCCGCGGCCGAACATGCCCGCGGCCTGATCCGGCAGGGAGCCGACCTGCTGGACCTGGGAGCCGAGTCGACCCGGCCCGGCTCGGACCCTGTGCCCCTGGAGGAAGAGCTGCGAAGGCTTTTGCCCGTACTCGAGCATCTGGGATCGGAGATTGCCGTCCCCCTCTCGATCGACACGTCCAAGGCCCGGGTCGCCGAGCTTGCCCTGGCCAGAGGCGCCTCGATCATCAATGACGTCACCGCGCTACGGGGCGACCCAGACATGGTCCGCGTCGTGGCGGACTCGGGAGCTGCAGTCGTGCTCATGCACATGCTTGGCACTCCCAGGATCATGCAAGACGATCCGCGTTACGACGATGTCGTGAGCGACGTGCTGCGCTTCCTCGCCGGTCGCATCGACTGGTGCGAGTCGCGCGGCATCCCACGGTCGCGGATCGCCATCGATCCGGGGATCGGCTTCGGCAAGACATTCGAGCACAACCTGCAACTCTTGCGGAACCTGAAGCGATTTGCCAACCTGGGCTGTACGCTGCTGGTTGGTACGTCGCGCAAGGGGCTGCTGGGAACATTGACCGGCCGGGACGTGTCTGAGCGGGCGGTGGCGTCCGCCGTCTCGTCGCTGGCCGCCTGCGTGGGCGGTGCCCAGGTGGTGCGCGTGCACGACGTGGCGGCGATGGTTGACGCCATCAAGGTCTGGACGAGAATCTGGGGATGGGGGCATAGCTCATGAGTGGCCAGGTGATCGAAGCATCCAAGGGCACGAAGGGCGAGACGGGGTCGGGATCGGTCGAGCTGGAAACCGCGTGCCGGACCCTGGCCGTCCAGGCGAGGACCGCCGCGCGGCGGATGGCGCTGGCTCGAGGTTCGGCCAAGAACGACTGGCTGGCACGCGCGGCTGCGGCGCTGCGAGCGCGGTCCGCGGAGATTCTCGAAGCCAATGCCCGCGACGTGGCCGCGGCTCCCGGCCTGGGACTGAATGCCGCGGCCGTCGATCGCTTGTCGCTCGATGCCCGCCGGATCGACGAGCTGGCCGCTTCACTGCTGCAAGTCCTCGCTCTGCCCGATCCCATCGGTGAGGTCGTCAGCGCCGGCCGGCGGCCCAATGGGCTGGAGGTGAGCCAGGTACGCGTTCCGCTGGGCGTCATCTTCATGATCTACGAGAGCCGGCCCAACGTGACCGTGGATGCCGCGGCGCTCTGCGTCAAGAGCGGCAACGCGGTCATTCTCCGCGGCGGCAAGGAAGCCATCCACTCCAACCGCGCCCTGCACCGCATCTTGGCCGGTGAGCTGGAGGCCGGCGGCCTTCCCGAGCACGCGGTCCAGCTCGTCACGACCATCGACCGCGCCGCGGTCGGATTCCTCCTGGGATTGCCCGAGTTCATCGACCTGGCTATTCCCCGCGGCGGAGAAAGCCTGATTCGGCGGGTGGTTGCCGAGGCGCGGATGCCGGTCATGAAGCACTATCAGGGCATCTGCGCCGTGTACGTCGATGCCGCGGCCGATCCCGAGATGGCCATCCGGATCATCCTCAACTCCAAGCTCCAGCGACCGGGCGTGTGCAATGCGGCGGAGACTCTTCTCGTCCACCGCGAGATCGCGCCGGCGTTTCTGCCCCGGGCCGCCAAAGCCCTGATGGGTGCGGGGGTCGAGCTGAGGGGCGACGCGACGGCCCGGTCGATCGTGCCCTCCATGACACTCGCGCAGCCCGCCGACTGGGATACCGAGTTCCTTGACAAGATCCTGGCGGTCAAGGTTGTCGATTCGATCGGTCAAGCCATCGAGCACATCGGCACGCACGGCTCGGCGCACACCGAGACCATAGTGACCGGCGATCTCGCCGCGGCCCGCAGCTTCGTTGCCGGGGTTGACAGCTCGGCCGTGATCGTCAACGCCAGCACCCGGTTCAACGACGGCGGCCAACTCGGCCTAGGTGCCGAGATCGGCATCAGCACCGACAAGTACCACGCCCGCGGCCCGTGCGGTTTGCGCGAGCTGACCAGCACCAAGTGGATCGTCTTCGGCGACGGACAGGTCCGTGAGTGATCGGCGTGTCGCGGACTCGGCAGGGCGATAGCGTGGAGCGTGGCTTAGGGGTCAAGCAAGTGCTATTTAGTGACGTCCCTTTTCCCCTCCCCCAGTGACGTCCCTTTTTCCCTCCCCCAGTCGGGCCGCGAAGTCGGCGTGCTCGGGGGAGTTCAAGCCGTGCTGGAGGATCGCCTTGACCGTCGCCTTCTCGCCTCGCACCAAGGCGGCTGGATCGAGCCAAAGGCCGGGAAACACCGTGCTGCGCAGGATGCCGTCGGCCGCCGGGGGCATCAGCTCGAAACGCCCTTCGCGGTTCACGAACCAGTCGACCTGGCGATCAAGGACCCGCCAGACGACGTACTCGCGGACGCCGTTGCGCCGGTAAACGTTCAGCTTTTTACCGAGGTCGTAACTGGCGCTGCTGGACGCGACTTCCACGACCAACTCGGGCGCTCCCTCGATGTAATCATCCTCGCTGATGCGGACCTGTCCGCCTCGCTCGGGGCGGATGATCAGGAACGCGTCGGGTTGGGGTTCGTTGTCGAGGTCCAGGCGGATGGTGCCGTTATCGCCCGCCTCGACCCCGGGCGTGTCCGTTTCATAATTCGCCAACCAGGCAACCAGCCGGG
>JBAUOX010000876.1:0-2521 GCA_049579985.1 Isosphaeraceae bacterium
CGGCATGCACCAATTGTCCCGCCTGACCCAAATCGCGGGCAGGACGGTCAGGATTCGTGCGACAGCCTCGTCAGAGGCTATTTGTGGCTTCGTTGGCAACCTCAGAAAGTGGCTCGGGCGCGCGACGGGTATTTCCTTGCTGATGCTGGGAGGGGTCTCCCGAGAATGTCCTCCACTTCGGCGAACGAGACCGTGACAGATTCTTCGTTGCTTTCGTCGAGTATTTCGCCGATCCGGCCGTAGCCGGCACGGGACCGACCTCGCCCGCGGGTCAGAAGGTCGAAAGATGGCGCGGATCGGCCCGTGTAAAAAGCGAGCTGCTGGCCGAAGGTCAGGTTCTCGGTGGGTGTCGACGACGCCTGAAAACTGAGCACCTGACGCCGGTCGAAAACGGCGCGATCCACCAACTCGCGCAGTGATTGATCGATCCTCAACTCGAGCCGAGCTGAGGAGGAAGGGTGCACGACGTGAAAGATTGGGCCGAAGTCCAGCGCCTCTTTTGCCGTGAGCGGTGTTCCAAGACGGCGATCGCTGAGAGGCTCCACATGAGCCGCAACACCGTCGATCGGCTGCTCTCCTTGGACGAGCCGCCGCACTACGTCCGTTCCAGAAGGGGAACCGCCCTCGACGCCTTCCACGACGACATCGTCGAGATGCTGGCCGAGAACCCGAAGGCGCCGGCGACGGTGATCCTCGAACGGCTGCGGCCGCTCGGCTACTCGGGTGGGATCACCGTGCTGAAAGAGAAGGTCGCCGAGCTGCGACCGCTGCTCCGGGCGGCGAAGTCCTATCAGCGCACGAGCTACCTGCCGGGCGAGATCGCGCAGCTCGACTGGTGGCACACCGGGGCACAGATCCCTGTCGGGCGCGACGCCTGCCGCGAGGCCTTCGGTCTCGTGATGTCGTTGCCGCACTCGGCCGCCCACGTCGCGGTCTTCACCTTCGGCCGCACGACGCCGGAGTTCGTCGCCGCCACGCTCGGCTGCCTCGTGCACCTCGGCGGGGTCCCCGAGAAGATCGTGACCGACAACGAGGGCTGCATCGTGAAGCCCCGACGCGGCGGGCCGCCACACCTGGTCGACGAGGTGGCCGCGCTCTTCGGCCACCTGCTCGTCCGCCCGGTCGTGCTCCGGCCGCGCTTTCCCGAGGGGAAGGGCAGTGACGAGCGCATGGTCGGCTATCTCGAGACCTCGTTTCTGCCGCTGCGGCGCTTTGCCTCCCTCGAGGACCTGCAGCACCAGCACGACGAGTGGGCCGAGACCACCGCCTTCGAGCGCCACCACCGCCGGATCCGCGCCAAGGTCAAAGATGCGCTCCGCGTCGAGCGAGGCTTCCTCCGGGCCCTCCCCGATCCGCTGCCCGACGTCGACAGTCACTTCGAGGCCCGGGTGATGAAGGACGGCTTCG
Organism: Isosphaeraceae bacterium; assembly: GCA_049579985.1. Lineage (GTDB taxonomy): Bacteria > Planctomycetota > Planctomycetia > Isosphaerales > Isosphaeraceae > Aquisphaera. The sequence continues at coordinate 1,408 of JBAUOX010000876.1, forward strand.
TGCGCGCCGGCGGCGTCGACTACTCCGTGCCACCTGGCCTCTCGGGGCGACAGGTCCAGGTCCGACTGTCGTTGCGCGAAGTCACCATCACCTTGGAAGGTGACCTCCTCGCCCAGCACACCCGCTCCTACGTGCCGGCCGACGTCGTGCTCGATCCGGTGCACGCCCGCCAGTTGCGCCTGAGCCGTGAGGCCCAGGGACGCCTCGGCGGGAGCGACGTCGTGGTCCCCGCGGTCGACCTGTCGGTCTATGACCGAGTGGTCGGGCTCTCGTGACCAAGACGGGCTCGGAGATCGCCTTCCTCTCCCGGGCGCTGAAGGCGCCCCGGATCGCCGAGCGTGCTGAGCCGCTCGCCAAGCGGGCGGCGGAGGAGGGATGGGACCATGAGACCTATCTCGCCGCGGTGCTCGCCGAAGAGGTCACCGCACGGGAGGCCCACGGCGGCCAGCACCGGGTGCGCGCGGCACGCTTTCCCCAGGTGAAGACCCTTGACGACTTCGACTTCAGCTTCCAGCGATCCGTCAAGCGCCAGACAATGGCGCATCTCGCCCAGCTCGACTTCCTCGCCGAGGCGAGAAACGTCGTCTTCCTCGGGCCGTCGGGGACCGGCAAGACCCACCTCTCGATCGCCCTCGGCGTCCAGGCGGCGCGGCGGGGACATCGGGTCGCCTTCGCCTCCGCCCAGGAGTGGGTCGGGCGCCTCGGTGAGGCACGGCGGCAGGGCACCCTCGAAACCGAGCTCGAACGACTGCGCCGGATCTCGCTCCTCATCGTCGACGAGGTCGGCTACATCCCCTTCGATCCCGAAGCGGCGGCGCTGTTCTTCGCGCTCATCTCGTCGCGTTACGAAAGAGCCAGCCTCGTCGTCTCTTCGAACAAGACCTTCTCCGCGTGGGCCGAGATCTTCGGCGACGCGGTCGCCGTCGCCGCGATGGTCGATCGGCTCGTGCACCACGCCGAGGTGATCGTCCTCCAGGGCGACAGCTACCGCCTGAAGGATCGGGGACAGGAGGTGGTCGTTCTGGAACCGCACTGACCGCGCAGTTTTCGACCGGCGATTACCGCGCAGTTTTGGACCGGCGTTGACAGGCATTGTCATTGTTACGGGTGAGAC
>JBAUOX010000877.1:0-6642 GCA_049579985.1 Isosphaeraceae bacterium
GGTAACGCCCGCGCGCAAGCCCCCCGTACAGGATCAGGCCGGCCAGGTTCGCCCCCGCCGCGCCCGCCAGCTCCTCGCGCAGCCGACCGATCGCCGCAACCACTCCCGCCGGCGCACCGAGCCCCTCCAGGGAAGGCGGACCGCTCATGGGACGACTCCTCGCCGCATCGCATGCGAACCGACTGATTATCCCCAGAGGATGATTCGCCCGCAAGGGGCCGGATGCGATTCCCCGCGATCCGGGTGGAACCCAGGGAAAAGTGGTGCGTAAGCCCTGCGTCCGGACCCCCCCCCGAGTTGGCGTAACATAATCTGCTTTATGAGACAGCTTCCGGAGGCCGGGGTCAAGGGATCAATTGGGTGGGTGCATGTGATACGATGATGGAGGCCGGTGCGGCTGTTTCCATGAATGTTCCGGGTGATGGGCATTAGAGATACCCATCCACGGCTGGGGATGAAGCAATGGGTATCCGGTTCAGGCTGACGTTTCACCATTCCTCACCGGGGTTCTTCCGTTTCGACGAACAAAGCGTCCCCTTGGATTTGGGAGATGAGCTAACCCTCAATCTGACCGCACGCGACGCGGATACGCTGGCAAAGGCGAAACGGTTTCATATCGAAGGACGCGGCTTCGCGAGCGAAGAAGCGGCCCGTTCGGTGGGCGAACGCCTGAGACTGCGGCTGCGTGTTCTCAACAGCCTGCTTGGCCTTGGAATCACGGTTCCGGTCGTCGATTCGAGAAGGGCAGCGGTGGCGGATGCCGTCAAGGAGAAAGTGCGCAGAGAAACTGGTGGGGTTATCGTCGATACGATAGAGGGGCTGGCCGTTATCTCCGACGATCCAGACCATTTCGAGCAAGTGGTGGCCGGAGGGGCAAGTGTCTATCCCAGCGATCCGGCCTATGTGCTGACAGCCCTCGCGGTTGTATGGCCTGTGGAAATGCAGCTCGATGAGCGGGCCGAGGACGCTTTGGAGATTCTGGGCGTGGCGACAACGGAGCTGTCGCCACGGGCGAAATTCCTGACCACGTATCTCGCTCTAGAGCGCATGATCGACCGGCTGACGAGAAGCGAGGCCGCACAAAAACTGATCGAGGAGCTTCAGGATCGTGTTCAAGAATCGGCTTTGGACGGTGGTGATAAAAAATCACTGGTAAGTTCACTGGGAAATCTCAGGGAACAGTCCTTCAGGACCGCCTTGTTTGCGTTGGTGGCCAGGCTTAACCCAGCGCCCACAATTGACGGAATGCCCGCGCGCAAATTCTTGTCTGAGTGCGTTGATATAAGAAATACTATAGCACATAATGCGATGCTGGGGGCAAGCGTCGATCTGGCCAAGGCGTCCGACGGGCTTCGGCATTTCATCATGTCCCTGATCTGGACCATGAACGGCATACCCGATGTCTCGGTCAACGTGCCGCCGTCCACCGTCCAACTCGACGCATTAGAAATGCGAATGATTTGACGGCTGGATGACGATCCGCTCGACCTCGCCGAGCGTGATCTCATCGCTGGAACGGTCATGGGGTTAGGGTCCGGTCGAGATGGTCGAGGTAGGCCCGGATCATGTGGCGGGCGACTTCGATGACCCGGGTTCTTTCGTCCTCGGTGGCCTGGCGTAGAACGGGATAGTTTCCGCGGTGGCGGCTTTCCTTGATGGGTTCGTCGTTGGCGATCCGGCCCAGGTCGTTCCATTCGGCGCTCGTGAGGCCAAGCGCTCTCCTGGCTTCCTTCTTGCCTCCAAGATGACGGCTCAGCGCATCGCGTATCTCGTATATGTGTGTCATCCGGTCCGCCGGGTCCACAACCGCTCGGCCGAAACTCGCCATCAACCCCTGGATCATGGGGTTTTCCACATGCCGCAGGCATTGCTCCCGGAAGTCTCGGTCATCGGCCAGACGCTCCGCTTTCGTGTCCCTGATGATATTCCCTTCGGCATCGCGGTGGATGAAATCCGCAGGCGACCCTGAGACGAAGTAGAAGCCGGAAGCCGCCGACAACCATATGTCCCTTCTGCCATCCGGGTAGCGACGCAGCAGGCGGAGTTCGGTCATTTCCCAGGGTTGACAGGTCAGGATCATGTGCGCCATGAAGACCTGGCGCAGATCGCGGTCTACCACCGCCTGGCAGTCAGCAGAAGGGAGCGGCTCGGGGTCACGAAACGTAACCTCGATGCGCCCTTCCGCGATCTTGGCCGTGTAACCTGGGCGATCCAGGATTACGGGTTCTTCCAGATAGTCGGGCGGCGTATAGGCCCCTTCCAGCGTGAAGCGGGGGCTGCCGCTGTGATCTGCGGTTGGTGTGTCCATGAATCGTTCCTGCAATGGAATCAATATTTCAGTACATAAGCTGTACTCTTGCTCAGACGGTCGCGTGAGCGGGTACCTCATCTACCACTGCGATTAATTGCAGCGGATTTGCGTCTCGGCCGTATTCTTTTCCGCAATTCGTTTCCCTTGCTGGATGGTCCGGATCATGCCTGGCCCCCCTCGCCGAGGTTTTCCGCTCCGGCCGTGGCCTGAACGGTTGGGCGATCCGATCGACTCAGGCGGATCTGGATGCGCCACGCCGCCACCTCAGCGTCTTCCTCCTTGCGCACGAAATAGACCTCGGTGGTGCGGATATCGGCGTGCCCGGCGAACTCCCGCACCTTGTGCATCGTGGCCCCATTCCTGATGGCGTTATTGATCGCCGTCTTGCGCAGCGAATGGATGCCGATGCCGCGACCACCCAGCCGCGACGAGTCGATCCCGGCCGCCTGGCAGTATTTCTTGACCAGCCGCCAGGGAGTGTTGCGGTCCAAGTGCCGGCGGATCAGGCGCGTTGCGTCCGGCGTCATCGGCCGGAAGAGGGGGCCTTCTCGGTCCTCCTTGATGCCGGCCCGCTGCACATAGGCCAGGACCGGCCGGGCCGCGTCGAGAGGGATCGGGCAATTCCGTCAAACCAACTTGCACGCCTCCTCAAAGCTGAGGCGCGGTGAGCGTGGATAGAGTTTGCTCGCATCACCGTAACCGAGGTTGCAAAGGAAATTGGATTTGACCGTCGTCCCCGCGAAGAACGCCTCGTCCACCTTTGCGTTGTCGAACCCCGACATCGGGCCGCAATCGAGCCCCAGCGCCCGAGCGGCCAGCATGAAGTACGCGCCCTGCAGCGAAGAGTTCCGCAGCGCGATGTACTCCAGCACGTTCTCCGGCAGGTCCTTGAACCACGACTTCGCGTTCGCGCGCGGAAACAGCTTGGGCAGCTTCTCGTAGAAATGGATGTCCATACCGATGATGGCGGTGACGGGAGCCTTCATCGTCTTGTCCACGTTGCCCGCATCGAGTGCAGGCTTCAGCCTCTCCTTCGCCTCCCGCGACTTCACGAGGATGATGCGCATGGGGCACATGTTGGCCGAGGTTGGTCCCATCTTCGCCAGGTCGTAGACCTGCTCGAGCAGAGCGTCCTCCACGGGCTTGTCCAGCCAGACGCTGTGCGTCCGGGCTTCGCGGAAAATGAGGTCCAGATCTTCGCTGCTCAGCACGTCGCTCATGTCGATCCTCTCTTGGAAATACGCCGGGTGGGTCCCGGCGAAGCCTACCGTGCTCTGATTGAAACATTTGCCCAACCCTACGCTGGACCCTTGCGAATTTCAACGCCTCGCACGACGGGCTTGACCGATGGGGTTTATTGCCCCGAAAATTATATCAGGGTAAAGAACTTTTACACGGATCTGGGCGGCACCCCGTCTCGGGCAGTGACCTCGGTTGGGGCGGGCTCGTCGACCACGGTCGCGTATCGAGCGGGCGGACCGGCGCGGTCGGGCCTCGGACCTCCTCATGAGCCGGACCGGTTGGGGGGGGCGTCCGGACCAGCGTCCCGGACAGGGAATCGGCATAGGGCTCTCTCGCCGGGACCGCACGAGTTCCGGCAAGTCCGAGCGACGGCGATCCAGGCGCCTCGCGCCGTCCCGTAACCGTGGGATACAGTGCCTGCGGGCGGCGTGCGCCGGAGGCGGCCATCTCATCCCGCGGTCGGGACCGACCCGTCCGGAGAGTTCCCGTCAAGACGGAGGTGCCGATGGACTTCTCGACGGCGGAACTGGTCGATGCCCACGGTCCGGCGCTGCGGAGTTGCGAGGTGCAGTTCCGGCACTACGGGGCCCGGGCGCGCTTCCACGGCCCCGTCCGGACCGTGAAGACGTTCGAGGACAACGCGCTGATCAGGCAGATGCTGTTGACGCCTGGCAGCGGGGCGGTGCTGGTCGTCGACGGCGGCGGCTCGCTGCGCTGTGCCCTGGTGGGGGACGTGCTTGCGGGTCTGGGCCATCAGAACGGATGGGCCGGGCTCGTGGTTTGGGGCGCGGTGCGGGACGCGGCGGCGCTGGCCGGTCTCGACCTGGGGATCAAGGCGCTCGGCTCCAACCCGTGGAAGAGCGGCAAGACCGGATCAGGGCAGGCGGACGTGCCGGTGTGCTTCGGCGGTGTGACGTTCCGCCCCGGCGACTGGCTCTACAGCGACGAGGACGGGATCGTCGTGAGCGACAGCCGCCTCTGATCGGTGCCCAGGGGCCATCGCACCGCGATCATGATCTCGATCGGGCTCTCCCACCACTGGGTCGCAGGGAGGGACGACCTGGCTCAGACCATCTCCTTGAGCGCCTTCATCGGGACGGCGCGGACGACGTTGCGCGCCGGCCGCGCCTTGATCGTCATCGGCGTGCCGGTGTGCGGGTTCTGAGGCAGAACTCGCAGTGCTGAATGGGCGGACACAAGGCCGTTGGTTTTGTCCCGTCTGCTATCGCAAGGCCAGCATGCGCAAGGGCAAGTCCGTCAGACGGACCAAGAGCTCTGGTAGGAATGGTCGATTCAGAATGAGATGGAATGGAGGAGGGATCTATCCTGCCCGGCATTACGGCAGACAACGCCCTTTGCCTACCATTAATTGACCCGTGCAGGGGGGCATCTTCGAGGCCAAGGAGCGGCTCGGTTCGGGAATTCCGCTACCCATTGCGATCCCTGACGCCAGGCATCCAATGGCCCTTTCCTTGGCTTTGCTCAGATTGCTATGCGCTCGACCTCGTCGAGCGTTATCGCATCCGAGGTCCGGTCGTAGAGCTTGGTTGTCTTCGGCGACTCATGGGCAGCCATCTGCTGAGCCTTCTCCAGCGTATCACCATTCTCTAGGTAATTCGTGATCCCTGTGGCCCGGAAGCTATGGCAGCAGACCGCTGTATGGCGGCCCCTCAGTTTGCCCGTGGTGGCACGAGTGTTGGGTCAGGGCCAAGTAGCGGAGTGCGCCGAGTTTCAGGGCGAACCCCAGGCGGTTGGCGGCCGAGGTAGTCCGGGGGATCTGGGCTCGGTCAGCACGGGACAGGGTGAAGTAGGTGGCGAGGTCGCCGGGGACGACCTGGGTCGGGAAGCGGTCGAGCCGCTGGCGTTCCGCCTCGCTGAGGAATACGACGCCCACGGCGCTCTCTCCCCCGCGGCGACCGTCGCGGTGGCTTGTCGCAAACGAAGGATTTCGAGAAGACCTGGGCGTCATGGGGCGACGATGCCCAACCGGGGCATTCCGCTTCTCGGAAACCATTCTCGGAATCGACCTCTCGCAAGTGTACGGGTACGATGGGTTTCGAGAAAGATGACGGGAGGGGCCGCATGCGGATCGGTTACGCCCGGGTCTCGACCGACGATCAGTCGCTCGACCTCCAGCTCGACGCCCTGAAAAAAGCCGGGTGCAAACGTGTCTTCACCGATAAGGCCGACCTGCAGGGCCGCAGGGTCCAGTTCCGCAGCCCGACCGACGGTATCGACACTACGACCCCGGCCGGCCGCTTCTTCTTCCACGTCATGGCGTCGCTGGTGCAGATGGAGCGGGAGCTGCTGGCCGAGCGAACCCGTGCTGGCCTGGCCGCGGTGGCGTGGCCGTAGGGGCGGCCGCAAGCGGCGGATAACGCCGGGGAAAGTGGAATCGGCCCGCAGGCTCTTGAAGGGCGGGATGTCGCCCCGGGACGTGGCCCAGAACCTCGGCGTCTCGATCCCGACGCTGTATCGCTGGGTGCCCGCATCGAGTCGATGAACCATCAGGTCCGGGATGCAGTCTGGACATCAGTCCCGGTGAAGATCGTTGTTTTTTTGCCCCGTTGCTATCGGAACCCCATATCAAGAACTGCCAGCAGTTCGCGTATCCGCGTTTACTGGAGGCGCCGTGATCTGGGACGGCACCGCTGACTACTGTGAGGAAGGGGTGTGATTCGTGGCAAAGATCCGACCGTGGAACCTCAGCCCTGAACAGCTAGGACCATTTAGCGGGTTTACCGAGTACCTGATGTTTGAGAACTGGCTTGCCTCATTCATCGACCGAGACCGGCCACCGGGTGCGATGTCCTTCATGGACAACAAAGGCGTAATGGGCGAGTGGCAGCGGTCAGAGCGGGCCCTTCTGTACAACCGGCTCGAAGCAGCTTTTGCAGCCTTGCAGCTACCGTGGGGTGAGCAGGAGGGAAGCCAGCGTCAGCATGGCCACGGTCATCAACCACATTCTTCTGAAGACCTGGAAATTACCTGGGAGGAACCACCCTTTTAGAGGGTGGACGCCAAGGCAAGGGGGAAATTGATGACAGACGCTGACTACTGGGGGCCTCGGGGTCTGGGGGCCTCGGGGT
>JBAUOX010000878.1:0-15022 GCA_049579985.1 Isosphaeraceae bacterium
GCTCCGCGGCGTGCTCCAGCGACCGGCCCGGGCGAGCCGCGCGGCCAGGGCAACGGCTCCGGTCCCGGCCGGCCGCCTTACCCGTCCACCACGAATCCGAGAAGCCGCCCGGCGACCGAGCCCGAGGAACGCGACGAGGAAGACATCCCGTTCTGACATTCCTCGGTCAGCCCGGCGGCATGCCTTGCCTCTGGCGATCGACCCTCACAGGCGGCAACCCGGTTCGGTGTTGGGGCATATATGCACCGCCTGGCGCACAAACGCACTGCTTGGCTGGAACGCCCAGATCCGATTTAATGTGATTGTTCTTCAACAACGGGTTTGTGGAAGCCGGCTCCGTCCGGCGATGTTTCTCGCCCGCCTCCACGCTTGAGAAAGAGTCCTTTTCATGGCCAAGACGACAAAACCGCACGGCGCCACGCCCGCGGCCAAGGCACCGTCGAAGAAGAAGAAGACCGGAAGCAAGGCGGGCGATACGCTCAAGGCCAAGCAGGCAGCCGCCGGCCCGGCGCGTCAACCCGGCGTCGAGAGGCGCAAGAACCATCCGCTGCGAGCCAAGAATGGCCACATCCAGGTGTTGCTCACCCAGCCCGTGCCGCACGTCGGTCAGCCAGGCGAGCTGGTCAATGTCCGACCCGGCTTCGCGCGCAATTACCTTCTTCCCCAGGGTCTGGCCACATTCGCCACGCCGCACAACCTGCTGATCGTCGAAAAGCACCGCCAGCGACTCAAGAAACAGGAAGAAGCGCACCGCGCCGACCTTCAGAGCCTTGGCGCTCAGATCGCCCAGCGGTCCCTCACCATCGAGGCCAACGCCAACGAGGAGGGGCACCTCTACGGCTCGGTCAACGCCGACCAGATCGCCGCCGCGCTCAAATCCGAGGGTTTCCCGATCGAGACCGAGTCGGTTCGTATCGAGGGACCGCTCAAGGACCTGGGACTCTACACCATCAAGGTCCACCTGGCCCAGGACATCGATACCGAGGTCAAGCTCTGGGTCGTCCCTACCCACACCGACGAAGCGGCACCCTCAGCCTGACCGGCCTGCCGCCAAACCCACACGGGAATTCAGCTACGAGAGCGGGTCTTGGACCCGCTCTTTTTTTGAATGAATCGATGGCCAGGCCAGTGGCCTGTCAATCTTCGATCGGCGGGTTCACAAGCGGCTCGCACATAAGAGAAAGATGAAGATGAAGAGTAAGATCAGGAAGAGGACTAGGAGTAAGAGCAGGAGCAAGAGAAGGAGTAGGAGCCAGAGCAGGCCTTCCAGCTTTCTTTGGGTGAGTGCATGAGGTCCGACTCTTAATCTTGATCGTGCTCTTAATCCTCTTCCTAATCGTAATCTTCCTCCTAATCCTACTCTTCTTTGGGTACTTGTCCTGCGCTGGTCGTCTTGCGGACACACCATGTACATCTGCAACCATTGGTTCCGACGGACTTCTACCTCAGCGTCGGGTTATTGCTGTAATCGAGCTGGCTCCTGAGGTGATTGCGGGGTGAGCTGACTCGCTTCTCACCCCGCAATAACCTCGGTCCGTGAACAGATCTCATGAACTCCAGTGGCCGTGCTCAGCATCCCCATGCGGGGCGATTCCAAGCCCAGGCAAGGGGCGGGATAATAGAATCGGAAGGTTGGGATGAGAAGGAGCCATTGGGTGCGGTTCAAGGGCACCGCAAACTCGGTGCCCTCAAGTATAAATTAACGAAGAATGAGTACTTGATATTGCAAGGCGCTTTCCAGAAAGCTCACGAATTCGTCGAGGGAGCAAGGCCATTCGGCGTGGGCCCCACGAAGCAGTCGTGGCCGCAGCCGCCCAGAAGGGATCAACGGAGAGTAGACATCGAGGTCCAGTCTGGACTCGCATTCGTAGGGTGAAAGGCGGCCCAATGATTGATCACCTGTATTCAGATTTCTTGAAAGACCCCAGCCAGTACTCTCTCTCGCAGAGCTACTGGCGAGAGCTCTGGCAGAAGATCAGTGACCAGGACCGCTCTCGTTTCGGCTGGCAGCAGCCATGGTTCCAACCCCTCCCTCCGAAGCTGGAACAAGGGAACCCGATCTTCAGCGCCTTCTCCCCTCTTCTGAGGCGGGGAATCCGTGTGATCCAGCACGAGCCCACCTCCCAAACCCTGGAGATCCAGGCTTGGCCTGATTCCTTCGGAGGACCCATTACCGACCCGGAGAGCATCAAGGAACTCGTCATCGCCTGCGCTCTCTCCGACTTGGCCGTCGAGGTCGCCATGGACTTGATGCAGCCCTGGGTGGCGAACCGATCTATCGCTTTCCGAGCTCAAGAATCGTAATGTGTTCAGAGTCCTGACTGACAAGGCTGGAATCTTATCCCACGATCTTGGGCCCCGACGCACGTGGCCAGTTTCTTGCATCTATGTTTCGGCGCCGCTCGACAGTCCTTTTGCCATTTTTTCTTTGCTCCGTGCGCACGCACTGCCCACGGGCAAGGGTTGCCATAGCGCAGGCCCGGTGCCTCGAATTTTCCGACTTTTTGCCGATGCGAGCACTCCGCACGAACCGATACGATTGTTCAGAGCGATCGTCGCTGCTCCGCAGTCGTCTGATCGCGCGCCGGCACCTGCACGGCACCGGTTCGGATAGAATGATCATGACGGATTTGCCGGAGCATCGCTGGGGTTCTGGTCTGGTGCTCCGCATGGCACAGGGGCTCTTGGGGAGAATCGCGCGGCATGGCGTCTCAACCACCTGGCATCGGCAACGGCAAAGGGGGAGGCGGTGGCAACGGCAATGCCCCGTTCTCGGGCGCGGGCGGCAGCGCGCTGGCCGACCACCTGCCGCCACAGAACCTCGAGGCCGAACGCTGGCTGCTGGGCGGTATCCTGCTGGACAACGAAGTTCTCCATGAGATCGCCCAGTTCCTGACTGCCGACGATTTTTACAGGGACGCGCACCAGGTCATCTATCGCGCCATCAGCGAGCTGTACAGTGCCGGCAAGGGCGTGGACGCCGTGACGCTGGCCGACGAGCTGACCCGCCGCGATCAGTTCCAGCAAATCGGCGGCGACGAGATGCTCCTCGAGATCGCCAATAGCGTGCCCCACGCGGCCAACGCCAGGTATCACGCCGAGCTCGTCCGCCAGAAATCGATCAGCCGCCAATTGATCCAGAGCGCCACCGAGATCATCCGCGAAGGTTACTCCAACCTCTTCACGGCGCAGCAGCTTCTGGAGTCGGCAGAGCAGAAGATCTTCACCATCGCCGAGGACCAGACCCGGGGAGAGACGCACGAGCTCAAGGAGATTCTCGAGAAGGCGATGCACCTGATCGAGCAGCGCGCCGTCGAGAAACATCCCGTGACCGGGGTCGGCTCGGGCTTCCTCGACCTCGACGACCTCACCAACGGCTTTCATGGCGACCAGCTCATCATCATCGCCGCCCGGCCCAGCATGGGAAAAACGGCCCTCGCCTTGAATATCTGTGAGTTCGCCACTTTGAGTCAGAACGTGCCGGTCCTGATGGTGAGCCTGGAGATGGGGGATCTCGAGGTCACCGAACGGCTGCTCTGGTCGCGGTCGCGGGTCGATAGCCACAAGCTGAGAAAGGGTTACGGGCTTGACCATCGTGAGCTGAGCAAGCTGGGGAAGGCCTACGTCGAACTGGAAAAAGCCGCGCTCTTCATTGATTCGACACCCGCCCGGAACATGCTCCAGATCACGGCCTCGGCACGCCGGCTGAAGCTGCGCAAGGGGCTCGGGCTGATTGTGGTCGACTATATCCAGCTCGTCGATGCCGAGGAATCACGCGATAGCCGCCAGGAGCAGATCGCCAAGATCAGCCGGCGGCTCAAGACCCTGGCGCGCGAGCTGCACGTGCCGGTGATTGCCCTGTCCCAGCTCAACCGGGCCGTGGAGAGCCGCGAGGACCGCCGGCCCCGCATGGCCGACCTTCGCGAGTCCGGGGCCATCGAGCAGGACGCCGACATTGTGCTCTTGCTCCATCGACCCGACTACTATGATGTCAACGACCAGCCTGGCCTGGCCGAGGTCATCGTGGCCAAGAACCGCAACGGCCCGACCGGCAGCGTCAAGCTGACCTTCCTCAAGAACCTGACCCGGTTCGAGAACCTCTCGACCCTGGCCGAGCCGCCAATCGACGAGGGCAGCCCGTACTGATCGCGCCGGCCCCGGCCAATGCCACGCGCCCGGGTCATCCCGAGACATCGACGTCCGACTCCGACCAGTGCGGCCGATCGCGCGGCGGCCAGGGCTCGTCGGGAGGCAGCCATGGGGGCCTGGGCTCACTTTCCCTGAACACGTAGGGAGCAATCGCCCGGCGAATCGCGTTCCGATCAGTCAGCCGCCCGCGCTCGGGAAGGTCGAGCAGGCCGGCGGCATCGTAGACGTCTGGCAGCTCCGGCATATCGAGCCGGCCGAACGCGGCCCGGATTCCGTCGCGGCCGATCCCCAGGCGGGCGGCGACCTCCTGCGCCTGGTCCAGCCGCCTTAGGTGCCGCCGCTGCCAACCCGCGCGGTCGAGCAAGAGCCAATGGGCACGCAACGACTGCAACGCGAGAATCGGGAACTTCTTCTCCTCCGCGCGCGACAGCGGGGGCACCCAATTTCGCCAGAGCAGATCGACCCGGGGACGGTTCAGCACCAGCAGGACCGCCATCAAACCGATGACCCCTATTGCCCCCAGACGGCTTAGGGGAGCGATCGGTCGCAGCACGGCCGGTCGGCTGCCGGGCGAGAGCGGGCCGGAACACCAGCCGGCGACGAACAGAACGGCCCCGATCTGCGGCACGACGTCGTACCATGGCACGATCATTCCCAGGCTGATTGTTCTGAGAGAACGAAACGGCAAGTAGCCGCGAACGGTCCACTCGACCAGGTAGCTTACCAGCACCAGGGCTGCCCCAGCGCATTCCAGCGGGTTGAACGCGCGGATTCCCTGGTCTCGCCCGCGGTGGAAAGCCCACAGGCCGAGCAAGATCAAACTGATCGTCACCCCCTGGGCCGGCGTCGTCTGCGCCTTGAGCCCGAGGTTGCCCAGGATCAGGTTTTCGGGGATCGCCTGGGCCGTATGGAGCAAGCCCTCGACCGGACGTGCCGCCTCGCCGGGCGTCCGCCCGTGGAAGCTGACGGTGCTGTCGATCTTCCCCCCGCCCAGGGACATGGCCGTAAGCAGCGCCAGGACCGACGAGCAGAGGGGGACCGCGGCGGCCAGGCGGCACCGCCGGCGACCGTCCAGCCAGAGATAAACCGCCACGACCACCCCCGCAATGTAACCAATCGTCCAGAACCAGCCGGCAAGAGCCGCCGAGATCGCGGCGAGCACCAAGGCCGCGATGGAGGGCCGCCTGCGCCAGCGCTGGGCATACCAGAGGGTCGCCAGGATGCCGAACCCGGCCCACAAGGTCTGCCCGGCCGAGTACCAACAGGCCGGAGACGCCATCACCGACGTCGTGCCCACGGCGGCCATCGCGGCCAAGCCCAGGCCGGCACGCCCCGTTTCCCGGGCAACCAGGCGGGCGGTCATGAGCATCACGGCCACAAGGATGCCGTAGGCCGCCTGGGCCAGCACCGCGGGTAATTTCACCAGCGAGCCCGACCAGGCCACCAGGGCCCAGGTCAAGACGCGCCAGGCCGGGACGATGTGCGTATTGTGCGGCACGAACAGGTTGGCCAGTGTCCGGGGCAGGGTTCGCGACGCCGCCACGTAGGCGAAGTCATCGCTGTAAAGCCGGTAGATGGCGGACGGGTCGCGCGCAATGTGGGCCTGGCCGGGCCAGCCGATCGGGTCGAAGAAGAGCAGCCATGGTCCCGTCACGAGGATAAGCACCAGGCACGCCACCCCGAGCGGACCGGTCCGACGGAGAAACCAGGCAGCCAGCGAGTTCACCAGGCGGCTCGATCGAGTCATGACCAGGGATCTTCCCTGCTGCAGAGTCAACGAAGAGTCGACCACAGTCTCGCGCCGCTGAGGGTTGCGCGTCATGGCCAAGGCCGCTCCGAACCCCGTCCACCCGCCAGAACCCAGTATGACAGGCCCGATTGCCCGCGACGAGATCAGCGGTCGCGGCGGCCTTGCGGCAGCGCTGCTGGGCGCGCTCGCCAGGGCGCGACGTGCTCGGGCTCCACAGCCATGTAGTCGTGCAGAGCTGCGCGGACAGCGGCCTGGTTTTCCGGCCTCTGGTCGGAATGTGGCAGGGCCAGCAAGGAGGCGGCGTCGGATTGCTTCTGGAGCTCGGGGATGCCGGGCACGAGCACGCGGCCGAAGGTCCGGCGGATGGTCAGCCGGCCGATGCCCATGTCGCGAGCCACCCGCTCGGCCCCTTTCAGCCGAACGAGTGCCCGCCGCTGGAGCTTGGCGTGCTCGTCGGCCAGCAGGATGGCACGCAGCCGCTGGAGCTCGGGAATGGGGAACATCGCAGCCTCCTTGGGACTCATCTTGGGCGCCCCCTCGAGGACCACCTTGGCGGCGCGGGGCAGGTGCAGGGGCGCGAGGAGTGCGAGGACGAGCAGGACCACCTGCCAGGAGCCCGCGCGGCGATCGAGCCACGCGCCGATCCGGTCGAGTCTCGACCTGCTGGGGGACGGGTCGCTGGCCATCACGGTCGGTTCCATGGGCTGATCCGATCACCGGCGCTTCTGGCGACCGTTCGAGGACGCGGGTCCGTTCATCGTCGCATGGGTCTGCGTCTGCCTGCGTGCCTCGTGAAGCATGGCCAGTGCTTCCTGGCGGGTCCCCTCGGCAGCCGATTCGCCCCGCAGCATGGCGGCCAGCTCCCCGATCCGCTCGGCGTCGCTCAGGGGGGTGATCGTGGTTGTGGTTCGTCCGCGCTCGGTCTGCTTGCGGATAACCCACTGACGCCGCGCGTAGCAAGCAACCTGGGGCAGGTGGGTGACGCAGACGACCTGGTGATGCAGCGCCAGCTCGGACAGTGTCTTGCCCAGGGCCGCGCCCAGTCGGCCGCCGACTCCCGTATCGATCTCGTCGAGAACCAGTGTCGCGACCCGATCGGTGCAGGCCAGCACCGTCTTGGCCGCCAGTGTGACCCGGGACAGTTCGCCCCCCGAGGCGATCTTCCTCAGCGGCCGCGGCGGCTCGCCCGGGTTGGCGAGGAAAAGCATCTCGACGCAGTCGGCCCCGTATTCGGGGGGCGAGGAAGCCGTCGGGTCGTCGCCCAGGTCGCGGGTCTCGACCTCGACCGTGAGCCGTGCTTTCTCCAGGCCCAGCGGCATGAGCCGCGACTGGATTGCCCGGCCGAAGTCCCGGGCCGTCTTCCGCCGCGCGGCCGAAAGCGCGGCCGCGGCAGATTTGAGCGTCTGGAACGCCTCGGCCTGGGGTGCGTCCAGGTGCTCCAGGTCCTCTTCGTCCCGCTCGATCGAGGAGAGCTTGGCCTCGGTCTCGACTCGCCGCGCGGCCAGCTCGTCGGCCGTGCAATGGAACCGTGCCGCCAGGCGCCGGTAGAGCGCCAGCCGAGCCTCGATGTCTTCGAGCCGGGCCGGGTTGTCCTCCCAGCTCTGACCCATCGCGCGCAGGCTGTAGGCCACCTCGCGGGTCTCTTCGGCCAGCCGCTCGAGGGTCGTGACGGCCCCGGACAGCTCGGGCGCCGAATCCGTCAGGGGCCCCAGGCTGCGCGCGACCCGCTAGAGGATCTCCTGGGCGGAATGATCGGCCTCGTAGAGCAGGTCATAGCCCTCGGCCGAGGCCGTGCGCAGCGCCTCCGCGTTGGCCAGCAGGTGCGACTCGCGCACCAGCTCGTCGTGCTCGCCCAGCCTGGGATCGGCGCCGGCCAGCTCGTCACGCTCGAACTCGAGCAGGGCCCGCTCGCGCTGCCGCGCCTGGGTTGCGTCGAGCAGGGCCTGGCGCTTGCGCCGCAGGCCGTCGTGGGCAGCCCGGGCCCGGTGATACGCCTCGAGCGGCTCGTCCAGCGCGCCGAAGGCGTCCAGCAGGTCGCGCTGGCGGTCGGGATCGAGCAGGGCCCGTCCCTCGTTCTGGCCGTGGATGTCGACCATCTGCTCGCCCAGGCGCTGAAGAGTCGCGATCGTCACGGGCATCCCGTTGACCTGTGCAGCGCTGCGGCCCTGAGAGGAGACTCGTCGCGTGACGATCAGCGCGTCCTCGTCGAGCACCCCGCCGAGGATGGTTTCGAGCTCTCCTCGCAGCGCCTGGTCCTCGATCTCAAAGACTGCCGAAGCCCGGGCCTCTGCCTTGCCCGAGCGGACCAGGTCGGCCGAGGCTTTGCCTCCCAGCACCAGCCCGAGCGCCGTGAGCAGCAGGCTCTTCCCCGCCCCGGTCTCCCCCGTCCAGGCGCAGAACCCTCCCTCCAGCTCGACCTGGACGTCCTCGATCAATGCCAGGTTCTGTACCGAAAGCTCTCGCAACACGACGAAAGGGCCTCCGAACCCTTGTCGGAACCGTTCCGATCGCGGGCCCAGTGCCCCGTCACCAACCGGTTCGTGCCTTTCATCTTACGATTCTTGGGCCAGCCGTCCAAACCCCCGCCGGGTCGACAGGAGCCCTCCTCGCGGCCTCATCTCGTGAGTCCAGCGCCTTTCCCTCACAGGCCAATTTCGACTTTTTGATAGGGTTCACCAGGTTTGTGCGGGCTGATCCGGATTGTCACTTTCCGGTCGAGGCGTTTCAGGAATTCGAGTAACTTGTCAGTGGAGAAGCGGCTGAAATGTCCGTTCATCAGGTGAGACACTTCCGGCTGCGGGATGCCGAGCAGGGACACGATTTCCCGTTGTTTGAGCTTCTCATCCTTTAGTATTGTATAAACATGAAAACCAATTTGTGAACGCGCGTAAAGTTCATCGGCATCCGCAAGCCCCAGATCCGCAAAGACGTTGCCGGAGCCTTCTTCAAACGCGCCTTTAGCGGGGTCTTCATTCTTCATTCTTCGCCCACTCCTTTACACGTCTCCACCGAGTCGCTGAGGCGTGATGAACGCGGCCATCAAGCGACCTGTCCGGGGCCGAGTTCCAAGGGAAGTATAGGCCCAGACGGTCATTTCTGGAGCTTCAAGTTCCGCACATGGAACGCGATCGCTTCCTGGACGTGCAGGTCCCAGTATTCCCAGTTGTGAACGCCCACGAACTCTTCGTACTCGTGGGCGATTTGCATCGATTCCAGGTGCCGGTGGAATGCGCGGTTTTGCTCGATCAGGAAGTCGCCCTTGCCGCAGTCGATCCGTAATGCGGGAATGCGGCCGTGGTCGAGTTTCTCGACGATCCCGAAGGGGTCCTCGGGACCGCCCTTGGCAGCCTTGCCGAAAATCCGCGCGAGCTCGGAGCCGATGTCCTCGGTGTCGAAGGGCTCCTGGAGGATCGCCAGCGCTCCGGAGTGGGAGTTGACGCTGGCGAACATCTCGTGGTGCTTCAGCCCGATCTTGACCGCGCCGTAGCCGCCCATCGACAGCCCGCCGATCGCCCGGCCGGAGCGCTCGGCCTTGACGGGGAGGGTGCGATCGATCAGGCCGGCGACGTCCTCGATCAGGTCGTCCTCATAGGCGTAGCCGATGACCGCGTTGGTGTAGAAGCCCCGGCCGCCATCGGGCATGACCACGACCAGCGGCAGCCCCTCGACGTGGCGCTCGATACTCGTGCGCCGCATCCAGATCGTGTCGTCGTCGGAAAGCCCGTGCAGCAGGTAATAGACCGACCAGGGCCTGGGAATCGCCGGATCATCCGGGAAGACCACGCTGACCGACGAAGCTTTCTGAAGCGACCGGCTGTGATAGTTGATCCGGGCAAACGCCATCGGCTCTCCTCATCATGAGTCACGCTCCGGCATGACGTTCTTTTTGAAACTGTCGCAAAAGCCGCTCGATCTCCTCTTCAATTCCAGTGACGTCCTCGAGGCCCATGCCCGGGTGCTCGACGAGCACGGCCCGGGTCCGCTCGGCAAGCTCCCCATGATCAGCCTGATTCAGGATGGCCGACAGGTCGATCCGTTGCAACAGCCCTTTGGTCACGGGTCGCTTGGCGTCGGCAAAACTCAGAGCCCCGATGATCTCGAGCGTGGTCGGATCGTGGCAAAGCGCACAGAGTACGGCCGCCTCGATTGCCGACGCGCAGGGCAGCAGGTAACAGGTATCGTCGAGCATGACCGGCCGCCCGTCAACGGGTCCGACAGCCTGGAAAATCGGAGTGCGGTAGAGCCCGGATACGGCCACCTTGAAGGGAGCAAAACTGTACGGCCCCACGCCGAACATGGCGAAAGGGGGCTGGCCGCGGTAAATCGAGGATTTCCGGCCCGCGAACCGGGATGCGTGGCTCTGGAGGTAACTCCAAAGCTTTGGAGCGCACTGCTCGAGCACCAGGGTCGGCTGGCCGATCCGCTGCTGGGTGACTATGAGCACACGGCGGGGGCGATCCGCCGCGGGCTTGCGGAGATCGGTTCCCTTCAGCAACGGGTAAACGAACTGCGGCTCGACGTCAACCTCATGGCCCAGCCGGTTGCGATAAGTGTGCGACTGGCCGTCTGCCACCAGTTCCACGACCGCCGCGACATCGTGCTTGATCCCCTGCCGCCAGGTCAGCGGGCAAGATCCCAGGGCAAACGCGTGCCGCGCGACCGCGCTCGGGTCGGCGATCAGCCGGCCCTGGTAGAAACCCAGCGCCCCGCGCGGCTGATCTGCGTCGAGCGTGGCGAACACGGGAACATGCGTCTGCCGTTTTTCAACCGGCCCACCCAGGGTCACCCGCAGCAAGCAGGCGCCCACCGCGGCGCCGAACCAGCGCGCGGCGTCGATCTCATGGATCGCGGCTTCCGCGATTGGCAGCTCCTGGCGGTGGGCGAACTCGAGAACGGCACGCGCGGCCGAGGTCTTGCACAAGAGCGCGATCGTCGGCTGCTCTTCGGCCAGCTCCTCGAGCAGCTTGATCCAGACCGCCTCGGCAATGTCGAAGTTGGAGCTCCCGGTGCGGGCCTCGATGCCCGGCAGCTCCTTGAGGTTCCGTTTGCTGGGAACGTTGCCGCTGTCCAGTCTTCCCAGCGCGGCGGCGGTGATCCAGGGAGGGTTGCCCACGACCAGAAGAGGGCCCCGGTCGCGCCAGGGCAGGCCGGTACGCAGGTCAAGGTCGAAAAGATTGGCGCGGAGGATGTCGACTCGCGAGCCGGGATGCTTGCCGGCCAGCGACCGCGCCATGGTCCAGTAAGGTTCCTGGATCTCGATGCCGATCAGCTCGCGCGGGGGTGCTTCGTGCTCGAGCAGGGCCTGGAGAAACGAGCCACTTCCACAGGTCGGCTCGAGGATGCGAGTCCAGCGCAAGGCGATTGGCCCGAGTGTATGCAGGACCGCGTCAACCAGGTCCCGCGGGGTCTGGAAATCGCCCAGGTCCCCTCGCCCGTGGTCCAATCGTCGCATTGCGGTTCAAGCGCTTCCGCCGCCCCGATTTCGTAATTCAGTAGTTTCCAGGTTTTACTGTACTAGTTCTATACAAACGATCATTCACAGTGGCGAGAGTACATGTCTCAATTGAACGGTCATACCTGCTGTTAAACATGATCAACATCCCGTTGAATAATAGCTTCAGGATGTTTCGATGTGAACAGTTCATCGGCCATTCTTCGAGCTTGATCAGCTAACATGCGTCGTGTATCCGGACGCTCTAGAAACGCTCGGTCATCAAATCTCGGATCAATCTCGACCAGTACAGACACGATCGCAAATCTCTGATCTTCGGGTTTCTCGCCTTCATAGAAAGCGGTCGTATAAGAGACGGCCCCCTTGGCTCGCACCCCTCGATGAAATCCTCCTTCTCTGGTCGTTGCATTCCAAATATTGGTGTTTTCTTGCCTGACGTAGGTAACACTGAACTCTTGTCTCAGCAACACTTTGTCCGGGTCAACATCTGGGTATATGTATACTTCCTGGGTGCTCATGTCACCGAGTTGTGGTCTGTGAGAAATTGCGGGAAATGCAGCCGTCGGTAGGTGCTGAGTCTCTTTTACATCGGCGACTAGAGGGTCATCCGAGCGAACCAGCTTAAGCTGGGATGCGGTAATCCAGGGCATGTCTAGTTCTTCGAGCACCCTATATGCCTCACGATAAGCCTCTGCGAGGCCTTTCTTATCGACCTCTCCAGATGCAATGTACAAAAACCAATCATCTTCCTCACTGGTCTTGACCCAGCAGGCAACGATCACCTCGAATTTTTTCTGTGCAAGGCGAGTTATGAATCTCTGCCCCGCGTGAATTTTATCGTCTACCAATGTTTGCGTATCCATGGTAACACCCCGTCGGGTTCATGTGTAATGGCCTCGATCAACTCTTTGGCCTGAGACTCGGTTTTCACATCATACCGGCTCTTCTCAGTCCAATCCTTTGCGACCGCCCAATATCCCTGAAATGCTTTGTTGGTACTACTGAGGCCATCACGATCGACTCTCAATCCGGCATTCTCAACAAGCTTCTCGTGATCGTGTATCCAGCAGTTATTCAAAAAGTCCTTGGCTGCAAAGATCACACCTGAGTCTCTATCTACGCGAGCTAGTATGCATGCTTTTAGGCCGCACTCGACGGCATATCCAGCCAAGTGATATGCCGCATGCCACCTCTGAGACCTGAGGAGAATCTGGGCATCAACCACACACTCTTCAGCGAGTCTTTGCCAATGTGCCCGGTTCACTTCATCCTTCCCCTCCCCGCCCGGAGTTCGGCACCTGGCATTACACGGCACCCGAAATCGATCCCGGAACCATAGCTAACCTTCTGTATGACAGTGGGTTACGACGAAAACCTGTCGGGATGAGCGAGACGTCTCCAAAAACATGCGTCACGAAACCGTCCCTCCGGTACGGTCAACACCAACTTTTACCGGCCCACCGCGGTACTGGCTGCTTACTTACTTCACCTTGGACCCAGGCACACACTCGGGATCGTCAGGGGTCAGGACGATGACCTTTTCTCCCGAGGTGGCCGCCAGGAGCATGCCGTTTGAGGTCTCGCCGCGGAGCATTACCGGCGCCAGGTTGTCGACGATCACGATCAGCTTGCCGACAAGTTGCTCCGGTGTGTAATGCTGGCGAATCCCGGCCACGATCTGCTTTTGCTGGTCGCCCACGTCCACCTGCAAGAGCATGAGCTTGTCTGCGTTGGGATGGGGTCTGGCCTCGACGACCTTGGCGACCCGGAGCTCCAGCTTGGCGAAATCGTCGTAGGTGATCACGTCGGCCATCGTCGAAAATCCCTCGTGGGCTGTCGTTCACAGGTTCAAGAAGACACCTTGATTGTGCCTGGAAGCGCGCGCAAATCCAATGCGGGACCACGAAAATGGTGCTTGATCATCACCGTCGAGGGAACACCAGGCGGGCCAGACCACGCCCAAGGTTCTGGATCACGGCCCAGGCCATGAGGAATGGTGTGGTCGGGTGCCTGAAGACCGTGGGCAGGTTGCCCTCGAAGACGAAATGGCCGAACCACATGATCGCGTACGAGAGGACGAACAGGGCGAGCGACCAGAGCGGGCGGAACGGTAAGAGCACGACGGCTGCCGCCATGATCGGCCAGCCCACGCCCACGTGCAGGAAATGGTTGACCGGATGGACGTGGTCTTCATGGTACTTTGCGACCAGCCGGTCAAATCGTGACGCGGCGGCCGGATCGAGGGTTGGAAGCGTCGGCGATTCCGGGTCGTTCATCGGCGGGAATCCTTTCCGGGTCTCGGTTTATTCTTCTGCGCCGGCACCGGGCGTCCGGGCCGCCTTGGGCGTAATGCCCTGGCGCACCTTCGGGTCCGTGTAATCGTCCAGACCATTGTGAGCGATCTGGCTCCAGAAGGTGGCAAACTCGAATTTCGGCGAGTTGTCTTCATCGTGGCAGTGGGTGCACACCTGGTTCTTGTTGGCCTGCTCGGCGGTCATCTTGAGCGGCTCGCGATACTCGCGGTTATTGGGGGCCGACACGTGCTTCGACGCCGGCCCATGGCAGTTCTCGCACTGGGTGCCCTTCAGATGCGGCGTCTCGGCCTCGGACCGCCAGCCCGATGTGTACTCGAAACCCGTTGTATGGCAGGTCACGCATTCCGCATCGAAGGTGGTATTGGGCTTGGAATCCTTCTCCAGGGCGACAAAGGCCTGGGCGTGCTTGGTGGTGGACCATTTCCTGTAAGTGTTCGGGTGGCACTGGCGGCAGGTCTCGGCGCCAACGTAGGTGGCCCCGGCGGTGCCGCCCGTGTAATCGTGACGGGGGAAGCTCTCGACCACGCCCGCCCCCTTGAGCATGTTGCGATACTCGTCCTCGATGACCTTCCTCATCTCCGTACCCGGGCCATTATATTTGTGGTCGAGGGTGACCGAATAAAAGCGCATTTTCTGAGCCGCGTCGGCGAAGAAGCCAACCACCCCGACGTATTTCCCGCGCCGGCCGACTGTCACCAGCATCGTCTTGCCGCCATTGAGCATGAGCGGCTCGCGCTCGAGGGGGTCGGCGAACTGAGAGGTTGAGACCACCACGTCGAAGCCCGGATAGGCCGTGGCCAGTCGCTTCGCCTGCTCGGGAGGTCCCTGGACCATCAGCACCTGATACTCGCTCTTGCCTTCCATCGCCGCCAGGGCCGCGCCCAGGACGTCGTCGGGACGCTGGACGACCGGCATCAATTCGGTCTTATCGGGGTCGTTGAGCTGGGCGATCGCCTCCGGATCGACGACCGCCGTGACGCCGAGCTTCACCGGCCCTGCCGAGATGATCCGGCTTGCCTGGATTTTCGACTCGAACCCCGCGCCAGGCCGAACATTTGCCACGACGATTTTCGTCGCATCACCCAGGCCGTTGAGGAACTGGGCGAAGGCCTCGCCGATGCCCACCTTGAGATCCTCCGGGCTCAATGCGATCGCGTCATACTTGAGCATGCTGAAGGCTTTCAGGGCGATGCCGAACTTGATCTTGGCCTGGTCGAAGCCCCCCCGCGCCGCGGCCGGGTCCTTGATCAGGCTACCCAGGTCGATGAGCGCGACGGGCCAGTTCTGGGCCTTCAGGCGCTCGACGAAATCGAACCGGCGAATCAAGCCGCCAAGCTGACCCTGGGTGCAGCCGCA
>JBAUOX010000879.1:0-1741 GCA_049579985.1 Isosphaeraceae bacterium
CTCGACGACATGGGCGACGAAGACGAGCAGAGGCAGACCCTCAATGCGCTCATGAAGGCTATCGACGAGGAACCCCTCTCCCCGCGCAGGCGCTTCCGGCAATGAGACTCGTGTTGCTTCAGTCCGCAATCCAAAATCGAGAATCCAAAATCGTCTGTCGGCCTTTCGGCGATCCGAACTGGGTCTCGGCGATCCGAACTGGGTCACGGACACGGCCAAGCGATTGGGCCTCGAATGCATGGCTCGGCCCCGTGGAAGACCGAAGAAACAATCGTAGGCTTGACACGTTTACTTGTACTTTCTGTGTTCTCCAGATTTGGTGGCCGTCACCTTTCTGCTGGTCACCTTTCAGTCACCCGGGCGTGCTGGTCGCCGGTGAGCGACCCGCACCAGCGAGCGGGAGGGCGGCGGAGCAGGTCCCGAAGGGACGGGAGCGACGCGTACCCCGGGAGCACGCGGCCACCAGGAGGGCAGGGTGCCTGAATGCCCAGCAGATGTCAGGGCAACGGATTAAGACCATGCACGCCCGCATGGCTCTGTCATGCCCCGCCGATTGCCTTGCGTGGCACACGGCACTAAACTGACCAAGATGCCTAGCGTAGCAAACCTATGAGCAAGAAGCGGAAAAAATGGAAGAGGCTCTTTAGGTAGAAGCTATAAATCAGGGTATTTGGGAAATCTAGAAAGGGGATTGACTGGAGGGCCGTTTGGCTCTAGAATTAATTGTATATCCCCCCAACCACTTCGGTGGTTGGGTAGCAGGGCCGCCCGAAGGGGCGGCCCTTGCTCTTTCACGGTTGGGCCGAATGACCCTCAACGTCTACGTGGACGCTTTCAACCTCTATTACGGCTGCTTGATGGGCACCCCATACAAGTGGCTGAATCTCCGTGCCCTCTGCGAGCTGTCGTTTCCGGTCGATCAAATCAAGGATATTCATTATTTCACTGCTCGCATAAGGCCGAATCCTCACGATCCTGATAAACATGTCCGGCAGGATACTTACTTCCGGGCATTGCGGACGCTGCCCGGCCTGCACATCCATGAGGGCACGTATTCCCGAAAAGCCGTGAAGTTGCCGCTGCATCCGATCCCGGCTCCGCCGACGCCGCCGACGCTGGTGAAGGTGGTCAAGATCGAAGAGAAGGGATCGGATGTGAATCTGGCGACCTGGCTGCTGATCGACGCCTTCGATAAGGCGTTTGATGCGGCGGTGGTCATCACGAACGATTCCGACGTGGCGGAGCCGATCCGCCAGGTCCGCCGGAAATTCGGCTACCGGGTGATGGTCCTGCATTCGTGCTCCAGGCCGGGTCGCGGCCCCAGCATCGACCTGCGGCGGGCGACCAGCGTGCGAGGCGGCGGCACTCCCTTGGAAATCCAGGAAGCTCACCTTGCCGCCAGCCAATTCCCCCCGACGATGACCGACGCGCACGGCACGTTTCATAAGCCAGCGACGTGGTGAGAGGCCAGGTGTGCCGCTGCTCATGCCTTGAACGGCTACAAGGCGAGCAAGTTCGCCTCATCGCTCAGTTAACGCTACTGGCCGGGCCCTCCCGATGACCGTTGGAGAGATCCACGCACAGGCGGTTGAAATCGGCAGGGGCCCGGATGGACTCGACGACATGGGCGACGAAGACGAGCAGAGGCAGACCCTCAATGCGCTCATGAAGGCTATCGACGAGGAACCCCTCTCCCCGCGCAGGCGCTTCCGGCAATGAGACTCGTGTTGCTTCAGTCCGC
>JBAUOX010000880.1:0-6879 GCA_049579985.1 Isosphaeraceae bacterium
ACCGCCCGCCCGGTTTGATGAGCGGGGTGTGGAAACGGAGCATGGCCAGACGCTAAGGCACCGGCAATCGAAAGAGCCGGCCACAGTCTATGCTGGTCCTAAACCACCGCGCCACACCTCGACTCTACATCGCCCGTTTGAGAGGCGGAGGAGCTTCGAGGACCTGCACGTAAACGCTTGATGCAGGCGGCTTAGGGGTTAAGAAATCGCTATTCAGTGACGACCCCTTTTCTCCCCACGACCAGATCGATCAAGTGATCGACCGATGGATCGAGAGAACAAAGGTGCCCGCGTGAAACTTGACTCATGCGCTATGAGTTTTGGCATTCAAGTGCCCTAGCGGGATAACGGTCCGGGAGTCTTTTTCGGTGGGCGATGAGGGACGGGAGCTCCTCCGGTGCGTTGTCTCGGCGATGATGCGCAGTCCGTTGCGGAGCACAGGTGGCTTGAGGACGAGAAGTTCAAAGGGGTCAGAACGACCGGCCGGGCCTCTGAATGTCTCGCGGATGTTGTTGCGGCTGATGGCTCGCAACTTCTCACGGGACATTGGCCCATCGAGGTCTATTCATGGATAGAGCTTGAGCCGCATCCAGGACCGCCTTGCTTCGCGCTGAACGTCTCGGTTCATCCGCAAGCAAGCGATGGTGACGCGGCCCACGGGGGTCAGACCCTGGATCACGCCGTCCTCGGGTTCCACTCGAAAGTGCTCGTCCCAGCGATCGCGTCGCGGATGGAAGAGACGAACGACTTCGCGCGTCGTCTGATCGATTCCGTTCTGTTAATCTGACTTGTAGATGTTGCAGGCCCGGCAGGCAAGCGCCCGGTTGGACTCGTCGTCGGGTCCACCGCGTGACGCGGGCACGATGTGCTCGACCTCGAAGGGCAAGTTGAAGATGGCCTCCGGCGCGTGACAGTATTCGCATCGATGGCCGGCACGCTCGGCCACGCCGGCATAGTGCCTGTTCATTGGGCCAGGTCGCGGAACAGAGCCGTGGCACGCTCGGTCGCGGCCCGTACCTCGGCGTCAACCAGTTGTTCCAGCTCCGCCTCTTCCTGCGCTGTCAGAAGGGAGTTCCCGGCGATCGCCTCACGTCTCAATGCCATCAGCTCTTCCAGTCGCCGTCGTTGCTCTGCGCTGAAGAAGCGATCCGGGCTCATGTTCCGGACGATCACGAGGGTGTCAGCATCTTCCCGGGAGAGCTGCGCAGCCAGCGCGTCGAGGGCCTCGCCGGCCGTACGTCCCATGGCCAAGTTCCGCCCGGCCACGGCGCGGTAGGGCATCGATTCCGGATCGGCCGACTCGTGATAAACGGCGACTCTGGTCATTACGATAGTTCCTGCTTACAGAGCTTCCAGGTTACCACCCGCGAGCACTTGCAGACAATGCGAACAAGTGGTCGGCCTTCTTCGGGAGGGAAAAAAGGACGGCACTGAATAGCGCTTCCTTAGCCCCTAAGCCACTTGCATCAAGCGTTTACGTGCGTGCCCACGAGGCTCGCTGCCCTCACAAACGGTCGATATCAGTGATGTCCCTTTTTCCCGCTTTGCAGCATGCCACCCTCGCGGTTTTCCGCTCGTCAGGTGGAGGGTGGTTCAATCACGTCGTTGATCCAGCTCACCGCCGCCACCCCGGCGGACCAACCGAGCGAGGGGACGGCCAAGAGGGCGACCTGTCTCAGCTCAGCGGGGGTGATGCCGAGCTTCAGGCCGCGGCCGGCGTGCGAGTGAGCCTGGCCTTGCCGTCCCGCGCCGACGGCGAGGGCCGGCTTGACCAGTCGGATGGTCCTGGCGTCGAGCGGTCCCGCCTTCTCGGTTGCCTCGCCGAGGCGGCTGTAGGCATCCCACACTTCGGGGTGTTCTCTGGCGATCGACTCGACAATCGGTGGCAAGGACTCGCCGGACATCAGCTCGTCTCCTGGGTTCGTCACATGGTGAGCGGACCTGGTCGCACCGGCTTACGCTTCGGCTGGCCACAGTGCGGCTTCGAGCGCGGCCGCCCGGGGAAACAGGATATTGTTTTCCTTGTGGATATGACGGTGCAAGTCGGTCTCGAGGCCCGCAAGGCCGTCGTAGAGGGCCTCGAACGATGCACAGCCGTCGGCGGGTGCCTGGTAATTGTCGGTGAGCTCCCGCATCTCTTGCAGGGCCAGGCCGACGGTCTCGTGCTCGTGCACCATGACCCGGATCGGGTTCTCGACCGTCCCGCAGTGGATAGGGAAAGGCGCCCGTGCTTCCTCGAGCTGCTTGACCAGCGGGAACAGCACACGTTCCTCCTTCATCATGTGCGATTCCAGCTCCAGGCGGAGGTCCGTCAAGGTGTTGGACAGCTTGGCCAGCTCGGGGTGCCTCGCGCCGTGGGCCGCAACCACTTTACCCAACAGGTCGAATAGACGTGGCAGTTCTCGTCGGAGGAAGACGTGATGGGTTGCGATGATGTGGTCGGCCAACTCGCCCGCGGACATCGCGGAGTAATCGATGCGGTCGAGATCCTCTTTCGCCTCTCGCAGGTCGCTCTCGGCGATCTCGGCCACGACTCGGTCGAAATCGAGCGAGCGCCTGGCGCAGGCCTCTGCAAGCGGGGTCGCTCCGTGGCAGCAGTAATCAATTCCCAGGCGATCGAAGACTTCCGCGCGGCCGAGCCGCTCAGCAACGACCGCCCCGACAGGCGATTCATGAGCGATGTTCATGGCAGACCACCTTTCTTGCAAGCGAATTCGTCTTGTGACAGCACCGGCAGTTCCATCAGCGGCCCGCGGGCCGTGTCGTTCAGATCATTCAGGAGCACAGTCAGGTTGACGCCACGCAACGCGGCGGCCTGTGCCACCGAGACTTGCCGGGCCAACGTCCGGCGGAGGACCGCGTTTTTCAAGGCCGTGAAGCCATGACGAAGGAAAACGTCTTCCGTCCGTGGGAACCACTCGAGCACGTCAGCGACCCGGTGGTTGGCCTCGATCCGCACGGGTGCGAGTCCGGCAGGGCGGGCCGCCACAAGGGCCGCAACCCGACCGCGGCGCATCACGACCACCAGCCCCAACCCCCACCAGGCCAGTCCCGTGACTTCGAGCATACCGCTCAGCCCGATCGGTGGGTAAGCATAATGAGTCCAGTCCGTGGCGACCTGCATCGTCACCCGCAGGAAGCAGCCCAGGTTCAACAGGAGGAACGGACCGCGAAGGTTCGACAGGGTAAGCGGGTCGACACCGTTCAATGTGGGGACGACCTTGGCCGCCATGCTCACGATCATCAGCGAGATGAACCCAACGGTGATCGCGTGCCGCGTCGCGCCAAAGTAGGCATGGCTAAAGCCCACACCGACTAGACGGTTGTAGAATGGCATCATCATCAGCATGACCAGCGAGACCGGCAGCCAGGTGTATGCGGCGCGGACGAATTTCCCGGTGCGGTCGGGCTCGGGCATCGGCCGCCAGAGCCGCCAGGGCAGGCTGATCATCAGCACGGCCATCGTCATGATCGCCCAGGTCGGAATGAGGCCCGCGGCGATGAGATGGTTACCGGTCCATCGGTAGACCAGGAAGACGATCGTCTCCCCCGCGACCGCTGTTGTGAGCAGGCCCAGGACCCACCACGCCCGTCGCTCCGGCACGCGGGGCAGGCCGTAGATCGCCGGCAGCATCCGCAGCGATACTCCCAGGATCATGAAGAGGGCCAGACCGTGGATTTGCAGGTCGCGGAGCGGGGCCTGGTAGGTGGCGATCGACCAAGTCAACGCATCCAGGTTCGGCGCGGTCATCGTGTGCCAGGAGTGCCAGACGCTGAACACACTCGACAGCAAGAACCAGCCCAGCGCGGCGATCACGAAGCCGACATACGCCTCAACAGCCGCTCCACTTCGCCGGAAGGTGACGAGTAACTGGCCCACGAAGAG
This sequence comes from Isosphaeraceae bacterium, assembly GCA_049579985.1. GTDB lineage: Bacteria > Planctomycetota > Planctomycetia > Isosphaerales > Isosphaeraceae > Aquisphaera. Next base: position 3,887 of record JBAUOX010000880.1, read on the forward strand.
ACCGACCGCCGTAATCTGCATCAGTCCGCCCGCCAGTGCCAGCGGTGCAGCCAGGGTCCAGGCCTCTGCCGCCGTGATGCCAACCGTGCGAACCAACAGTCCCCCGACCATCAGCCCGAAGGCGACGACCGCCAGTCTTGGCGCGACCAGCGTCGTCTGCCACATCCGGGGGAACGCCTGATAGGCAAACCCCATGATGAACAACCCGACCCAGCCGAAGATCTGGGCCTCGCCGTGTGCGTTGATCGCGTGGACCGACACCGCCCGGAACGAGCCGTTCAGACCGATTGTCCAGAGCAGCCAAGCTCCCCAACTCGCCCCGGCCGAGAGCACGACCGCGATCCCAGCCAGGAAGTAGCGGCGATAGATCGTATCGGCGATCTCCGGGGCAACGCGCGTCGTGGCGGCACTGTGGGACTGAGATCGTGGCGCGGCCACGGCCAGCTCCAGCTCGTGCACGAGCGTCAGTTCATCGACCCCGTGGGCGCGGGCGAAGAAGCGGATCGACTCGCACGGGCCCAGGGGCCCGCCGCAGCCGCGCAGACCGTGGCGGTCGAAGACCATCCGCGTCTCAGGGTGCGCGCGAAACAGATCGGGCAACAGGAGGTCCGGGGAAATGGCGAATTTGCCCCGACCGTTCGTGATCATGATGGCGACCTCTCCCTCAGGGGGTTGTGGGACTGATGTTTGATAAGCTGAGCCAGGCTCGGGGAAAGCCTGGCAACTGGAGTGAAGCTCGATCGAGGCGACAGGTCGGTCGGGGACCATGTCGTCCTCGTCAGGAGCGGGTAGGCGGTTTGCCATGGGCCACCATCACACACAAGGGTTGGCTCGCGTCCAGCTCGGCGAGCAGTTGGCCGATCGTCGTTCCCCTGAAGAGCGCTTCCATCTCGGCGATTCCCTGGTCGATGTGACGATGCAGTGGGCACAGGCGATCTCCATGCTCGGCGAGCCCCAGCGGACAGCGTTCGATCCGCTCGAGGGGATCGATGGCGTTGATCACATCCAGGATGGTCAGTTCGTTCAGCGGGCGGGCCAGGACAAATCCTCCGTACAGGCCTCGCTGCGCCTCAACCACTCCGGCTCGACCCAGGGCCTGGAGGACCTTGGAGAGGTAGCCGGAAGGGACTTGGGTCTGCTCGGCAATCTGCTGCGTCGTCCGCCGGCTCCCCGCTTTCGAGCCCAACATGACCACGGCTCGCAGTGCGTACTCGGCAGTCCGGGAGCTCATTAGCAGATCCTCGACACAAAATGGATATCTGGATCTTGATATCCGATTTTATCGGCTATAGAGTAGTTTGGCAAGGGGTAAGAAAGTGGATTCGGTCCTGATCGCTCGAGTCTCGCCGGACCGGCCTCATCAACTCGTCCGGCGGACCGGGCATTTGATGAGAGCAAGGAGAACAGACCATGTCCCGATTGACTCAGATCGCGCCGGATACGGCCACCGGAAAAACCAAGGAGCTACTGGACGCCGTCAAGTCGAAGCTCGGCCTCGTCCCGAACATGGTCCGGGCGATGGCCAACTCGCCGGCGGCCCTCAACGCATACGTCCAGTTCAGCGGGGCGCTGGCCGGGGGTTCGCTGTCGGCCAGGAACCGCGAGCAGATTGCGCTGGCGGTCGGCCAGGTGAACGAATGCAACTACTGCCTTTCCGCCCACAGCGCCTTGGGCAAGATGGCCGGCTTGACCCCGGACCAGATCCGTGACAGCCGCCAGGGCACGGCTGCGGACGGCAAGACGGACGCGTTGTTACACTTCGCCCGCAAACTGGTCGAGACCCGGGGGCAGGTGTCCGACGGGGATGTGGACGCGGTGCGGCAGGCCGGCTTCACCGACGGTGAGATCGCCGAAGCGGTGGCCGGCGTGGCGCTCAACATCTTCACCAACTACTTCAACCACGTCGCCGCGACAGACATCGACTTCCCGAAGGCTGATGCACTGCCTGCCACTCGCTCATGAGTCTGCGGATCGCCTTTGTCCAACGATCATGAGGAATCCCATCGACAGCCCTTAGCAGCAAGCAGCCCGAGTCTGCTTGCTGCCCCAAGACGGGAGAAGCCTGGAGACAGCCTTGAACTCGAGCGTACTTATTCCGGGGTTGCCGAACGTCATCCCCCGCCGTTCACCATCGAGACCGCCGTCCAGAAGGTGCGGGCGGCCGAGGACGCCTGGAACAGCCGCGACCCGGACCGGGTTGCCTTGGCCTACACCGAAGACTCCGTCTGGCGGAATCGCGGCGAGTTCCCGATCGGCCGTGAGCAGATCCGCCAGTTCCTGGCCCGCAAATGGGTTCCAGAGTTGGACTACCGGCTGGTCAAGGAGCTGTGGGGGTTCCGGGGCAACCGGATTGCCGTGAGGTTTCAGTATGAATGGCACGATGACGCGGGGCAGTGGTTCCGCAGCTAGGGCAACGAACTGTGGGAGTTCGACGAACGGGGGCTCATGCGCAACCGTGAGGCGAGCATCAACGACCGGCCGATCGTTGGGGCCGATCGCAAGTTCTTCTGACCCGCTCCCGGCCCTCGGCCAGCAGACCACCGCGGCATCCCGGGCGTTGAGTAACGCGCACTACTCTCCACCACGGAACATACCTTCTCACAATGGGTATGCGTCGATGCAGCGCGTCAGGCGCCACTTTCATTCGAGCAAGTCTCTCTCCGGCGTGTCGAGACGCTCGCGGAGTTCCGGGGACACCATGCCTAACTCTTGACGCGGGGTTGTGGCCGGGTTAGTTTCCCACCATGGCTCGATTGGCACGTGCGATAGCTCCTGGCATGCCTCACCATGTCACCCAGTGGGGAAATCGCAGACAGCAGACGTTCTTCGGTGAGGAAGACTACCAACACTACCTCGAGCTCATCTCGCAATTCTGCCGCGCAGACCAGGTCGCGATCCGGGCATATTGCTTGATGCCCAACCATGTTCATCTGATCGTTGTCCCGCAGTCTGCCGAGAGCCTGCGTCGCGCCATCGGCGAGGCACATCGCCGG
>JBAUOX010000881.1:0-5232 GCA_049579985.1 Isosphaeraceae bacterium
TCGAGGTAGAAATCCTCCCCGTCGATCACCATCCGCTTCTGCCGGGCGACGAACGTGAAGCCCGCCCCGAGTTCGAGGATGAACTGCTCCATCTCCCGGAGGATCGCCTCTTGCAGGTCTTTCTCGCTGTACGCGCTCCTGAGCCCCAGGAAATCAAGAAAATACGGGTCGCGAAAGACCAGGTCCGGAGTCAGCGTGTCGCCCTCCCGGAGCTTGGCGAGTTCCTGTTGGACCAGCATCTCCGGCTTCTTCGACAGGACCGTCCGCTCGAAGAGCATGCCGCCGATCTTCTTCCGCAGGGTTCGCACGCTCCACCGCTCGATCCGGCACATCTCGGCGTAGAAGTCCCGTTGAAGCCGATCCTTCAGGTAGATGATCTCGACGAAATGGCTCCAGCCCAGGCACAGTGAGAGCGTCACGACCACTTCCCGATTGGGAAACACCTCCGCGAAGCGGATCATCCGCGTTAGGTTGGGGCGCGAATAGCCGTTCCCGAACTCCACCGCCAATTCGTTCGACAGTGTCGAACAAATCTCATCCCCGTAGGTGGCCCGTCTCGACTTGAGAACATCGCTGCGAATGCGTTGGCCGACCTGCCAGTAGAGGAGCACCAGCGCCGAGTTGACGGCCTGGGCCAGCCCGGTCCGCGTGGATTGGATCAGGTCCCGCAGGTCCCTGAGCAGCTTGGTCGGAGCCGGCCCGCTTCCCGCTCGTCGGGCAGGCAGTTTTTCGTTCTTTGCTCGTTTCTTGACCATGACCAAAGGTTAATGCGCGGCGCGGATAAGTCCAGCGAAGAAAGATCTCGCGTCGTTCCTGCCCCGGCCTGGCAGAAAGCGACGTTCGGTCGCTGTACGGTTCGGAAGCGGCCGTGTCGTTACAAATAATCGCCCTCACGCCGGCGGAGCGATCGAGCCCGCACCCGGGCCCCTGCTCCGGAAGGCGTCCTTGAGCGAGCCCAGGCTTTCGAGAACGTCGATGGGCACGGCCAGGACGACCGTATTCGAGGCGGTTGGGCCCAGGCCGTCGATCGTCTGGAGAGTCCGCAACTGCATGGCGCCTGGGCTCTCGGCCATGGTTCGGGCGGCCAGCGACAGGTTGACGGCCGCTTCCTTGTCGCCTTCCGCCTTGGTGATCGTGGCCCGCTTCTCTCGTTCGGCCGAGGCTTGCCGCGACATCATCTTCTTCAGCTCCTCGGGCATGTTCACGTCCTGGATTCGCAAGCCCGTAACCTCCAGGCCCCAGCCCTTGGTATCGTTCTCGACGTGATGCTCGATCGACTTGGCGATCTCCTCGCGCTCGGTCAGAAGCTGGTCCAGCGTCATCTGGCCGATGACGTCGCGGAGCGAGGTCTGAGCGTATTGCGAGATCACGTAGCGATAATCCTGCACCATGATGATCGCCTCGGCGGCGTTGTCCACGCGGAAGAAGAGGACACCGTCGATCGTCACCGGAACGTTGTCACGGGTGATCACTTGCTGCTTGGGAATGGTGACCGCCAGGACGCGGGTGTCCACCATCCGGAGCTGGTCGATCAGCGGGATGATCATGAACAGCCCCGGGCCCTTGATCGTGTGGAACTTACCCAGGCGGAAGACCACCGCCTTTTCCCACTGCGCGGCCAAGCAGATCGACGAGGAGATGACCACGTCCAAGAACAGCCAGCCGAGCGCGAAGAGAAAGGCCAGCGGCACGCTCTGCTGTGCGACCGCAACCGTGCCCACTCCTCCCAGCAGGAGCAGTACCACAAACACAAGTCCGGAAATGTAGTTGATCATGGGCTAGACTCGAACTCGCGGATTGGGCAGGTGATCCGGACGCGACGCAGCGGCCGGAGCGGCCCGAGATACTCTTTCAGGGACATTCGCCGGGCAAGACTCGTTATTCGGCGACCGGCCGCCGCGCCTGGTAATCAGGAGATCTCGACCTTCGGCTGGCCAAGGACGTCCAGCTTTAGCCAGCAGAACATCTCGGAGAGACGCCCAGCCCGGGGGCGGTCGAGGCCGCCATGCGGCCGTTCCGCCGCCGCAGTGCTCCGTCGGCCGTGCCGACGGTCACGTAACTGTTGAAGTCGGTCGCGGTGAAGAGGAACTCGGGCGGAGTGCTGTGAGCCAGGTGGGCGATGGCCGCCGTGGTGATGTCGCCGCCCCAGCTATCCTCGATGGTCGTGGCGATGCCCAGCGACACGCACAGATCACGCGCCTGACGAAGCTTGGTGATCCCGCCCAGCTTGCTGATCTTCAGGTTCACCACGTCCATGGCCCCTTCGGCATGGCCGCGGAGCAGCATGTCGATGCCGTCGATCGACTCGATCGCCGCCGTAGGCAGAGATTGAGCCCAGCCCACACCCGCGCCCAGCAGGCAAAGGCCCAGCGCCTGCAACACTCCCCAGAGCACCATGGCGCACCTCGCTCCCTGACCCGAGTTGAATCGTGTCCGGCCCGTCTTACCCACCATCACCCTAATTCCGCTGCCCCAAGCGGTCAACGTCCAGGCGATTCGCTTCATCGTGGCGATCGCCCACTTCCTTTGACTTTGAGAGTTTTCTTGGCCCAGGCGCGGATGCGCTGCGTCCAGGCCTCGTAGTCGGACTGGTCTTCCTCGATAATCCAACGAGGCACTTCAGAGGCACGGACGGGTAGGAAACCGCTTTTCTCGACCGCACGATACTGCCCATTCTCGTCCAACCGGCTGATGGTCAGGTCTGTGCCGTCGAAGGTCCAGAGTTCGGCGACTTGGAGGGCGGCATAGATGCCTTCGCGGTCAACCTTCGGAGGTGAAAGATCCACCTCGATGGCCAGGTCCGGGTTCGGATAATCCTTTGCGTCTTTGGATTTCCTTGCATGGCCGATAAATAAGTCCCGCCTTGATCTTGACCGCGGTCACATAGTAGCAATTGTCGGCCTGGATTCCCCGCTCGAGCTCCGGCCTGGTCCAGGACGCGGTTCTGTAAGGTCTGAACTGGACGCCGAGCGCACCGGCAACCGCTTTGAAGAAGGTGTCAAGGGCATCCGCGTAGTCGTCATGAAGCTGACCGGTGACCATGATTTCCAGGCTGCTCCCGTCGAAGGCCAGCCGGAACGTCGGCGGCAGCAACTCGCCAAGCTCCTCGTAGTCGTCCCAGCCGATGTCACGGATCACCCACCGCCGCTCGACCTCGAGCCGCCCCCGGGCTGTTTTCCTCTGCTTGGTTTCCGCAGCGGCCGTTTCCATTCAGGCTCTCCTCAGTCATCATTGGAGCTCGCGGTCGCCCCGATTGATACCGGTCGCAATGAAAAGGTTGTTGGTTACGAGGAGACCACCTGCACATGGTACGCTTCGGTGCGACAGCCGAGCAACCCGACCGATGGGGACTGCGAGGGATCGACCAGCCCCGCCCCTGGCGAATCGTCTGGACGGCCGGTACGATCCGTGAGGCGGATGCCGGCGAATGTAGGGAATGCGATCAACATCGCAACTTTCGCGGGGAAAGGTTGATCATCATAATGATTCAGGTCGAGCGAGGGAATCACGCGGCGCGGCTTCGTGGAGGCGGTGGGGGTATCGGCCGGGGCTGCGTCGGTGTTAGGTGCTCCCGCCATTGGCAGGGCGGCTTCCGCGAACGGGAAGATCCGGCTGGGCATCATTGGCGCGGGCAGCCGGGGAAGACAGCTCCTCGACACCTTCCTCCCTCAAGCAGACGTGGAGCTCATCGCGATTGCCGACGTGGATGGCCGGCACGCTGGCGAGACCGCTGAACGGGTCAAGAAAGCAAAAGGAAACACGCCCGATACCGCACGCGACTACAGGCCCATGCTCGATCGTCAAGTCGCGTGCCCTGCCAACCAGCGACATCGAGATCGCCCACCGCTCCACCAATACCTGCCACCTGGGGAACATCGCCCTGAAGGTGGGCCGCAAGCTCGCGTGGGACACCGAGACCGAAACCTTCAAGAACGACCCCGAAGCCAATGCCCTGCTCTCTCGCGAACCACGCAAGGGATTTGAACTGCCCAACATCTGAGTCCTTTTGTGGGGTGAGTGCAACCCGCCGATTGATCCTTGTCGAATTGATCGTTCGGTGGGTTGCGTTGCAAGCACCCTGCAAGGTCAGAAGATGAGACGTTCTACCGGTCAAATTGTGAGATTGATCGGCCTCGCGATCGAGGCCGCCGGCATTCTCGCGCAAGCGCTCTGGACCCGGACCGATCAAACCGGCGCTCCGCTTCCCGGGCACTTCTCTTCCCGCCAGGTCTGGATCGTCGTGGGCGTCGGATTCGTGATCTGGATGATCGGCACCATCTTGACTTACTGGCCGCAACCAGCTTCCAGAAAGCAGTCGAGCACCGAGGAGGTCAGAGAACCGAAACTTTGACCGCTTCCCGTCCCCGCTTTCACGACCTTTTTCCCCGGCTGGTCGGGCAAGTTCGCATGGCCAACAACCTCGGGATCGGGTAAAACGCGACTCCCTTCGATCATCATTCCGCTGGTGGGCCGTGGATTCTTCGTCCTCGGTCGAGCGATCAGGGAGGCGTGAATTTGGCGTTGAACCGAGGCCCGGCGGACTTCGGTCCCGTGTTGTTACCGGATTTTCGAGCGGACTTTCCCCGGCCTCGCGCAAGGTCCATCGCGATGGCCCGGCGGTTGCGGCTGGATCGCAATGACCCCACAGGCAAACGCCGCCTGGTTTTCGTCGATAGCCGCCACACAAGAATCCACGACGTGATTTGCGCGGGGATGTACCGGGCTTGTTCGACCTGGCAGTACGAGGTCGTGGGACATCTGATCGAACGCCATCTCCGGGGCGAGCGGCTGGGCTATCTGACGGGAGAAGCGTATGCCGCTCGCTTCGCGCCGTGCTCCAGGCGCGAAGTCCATGCCGACGTCGGACGGCGGTCGTGGCGCGTGCTCAAGTCGCACGAGGGACATCGCTGCTTCGCCGGCGCGCTCTCCTCGGGGCAGGCACTGGCCGTTTATGCGTATCGCGACATCCGCGACGTGGTCTTCTCGCTGATGCACAAGCGAGGCATGGCGTTCGAGGAACTGCTCCGACAGGGGATGATCCACCAGATCCTGGTCAACGATCGCTTCTGGAGGGCGCAACGCAGGGTGCTCATCCAGCGCTACGAAGAGCTTGTCGCGGATCCGGTGACTGCCGTGGTCCAGCTCGCCCGCCATCTCGGGCTCGGGGTCACCCGCCGTGAGGCGGCCGAGATCGCCGACGATTTCTCGCTGGAATCGAATCAGACGCGGATT
>JBAUOX010000882.1:0-6342 GCA_049579985.1 Isosphaeraceae bacterium
ACATCCCGAAGAGATGGAGCAAGCGCGCCCGTTCCAGCCGGTCGGTCCAGGAACAAAAAAGCCGCACGGGAAGGCCCATCACCTCGAGGTGACGGGCCGTCTGGATGAGCTGGTTCTCGCCCCCACCTGGAGCCTGGAACGCAAACGAAGGGGCGTGCAGCAGCACCGAACCGGTGCGGCACGGACCCTGGCAGCGCGACCTCAGCCAGGATGCGCTGGTCTCTCCGGATCCTCGGGCTCGGACGGCGGTTGAAGACATCAGCCGGTCCCCGTTTGCTGGAGCTTCCACCAGCGCAGTCCCTTTTTCAGCCTGCCGGCAAGCGACGCAGCGGAAAGCTCGTGAATCGGCGTCACCGTCTCCCAGTCCAGCGCCTGACGCACGGCGGCCTTCAAACCAGGATGGCGATGGTCGATCAAGGGCGCCACGACGACCGGGTCCTTGGGGGCCTCGCGCCGCTCGTAAACCAGCTCGTCAACCTCGATGACCGTACGGGAGCCCGAAACCGGCAGCGAGCAGCAGAAGCAGCCACGCTGGATCTCCAGCGCCAAAGGGTATTCCGTGTCCCACTCGTCGAACTGGACCTCGAAGCGGTTGCCCTCGCGGGGGAGCACCATGTACCTGCGGCTGGAACGCCAGCGCCACCAACGGGCCAGGTCGGTCATGGTGGCCCGCCAGACCAGAGACTGCCTCTCCAGCAGGCGGTGCAGGGCGATCAGGATCTCCGGCATCTTGCCCAGGCGGCGTTCGGGATGGCCGTACACCAGGGCCGGCTCGCCGCAGGCGATCTTCGCCTCAACGACCCTGCTCAAGTAGTCCGCGACGACCCCGCCGTCCCGCACTCCGGCGTCGAGAAAAAGGCCTTCGCAGACCGGGTGCACCGGAAGTTGCAAGACCCGGGAGAACCGGTCGCCTTTCCACGGGAAGAAGGGAAAGTCGTCGTAGTCGAGCTGGAAATCCGACGAGTATTCGTAGCCAAGCCACTCGACGGCGTCGTCCAGGCCGGGGTTCCAGCGCCCATGGGGCGCGGCGAAGCCTGCCGGCGCCAAGCCCGCGTCGCGAAGCACGCGATCCGCACGTTCCAGATTGCGAAAGTTGGCCTCGGGATCGCGATAAACGTAGTGAAAATGACCGTGCGATTGGGTGTCGTGGCGGCGCAGGTCGCTCAGGACCTCGCCTTCGTTCTCGTAGGCGTGAGTGCTGACGAAATGAGTGCAGCAATCCGCCAGCAGGTTCCGGGTCAGGGCGAACCGGTGGTAATCCTCGGGGACCGGCTCATCGAGATCGGCCCTGAAGTTGAAGGCGGAACGAAAGGGGTAGGGGAACGGGGCCAGCCTGATCCAGATGCCCCCGCCGGCAAGCACCTGCCGGCGAAGAGCGCCAATCATTCGGCGGCGGATCCAGGCCTTGGGCTGGCGCGACACGCGCTCGCTCAGGTTCCACTTTCGGACTCTCCAGGTTGCCCGGGAATTCTGGTTATCAATGAGTGCCTGGAACGGATCGACGGGCTCCTCGCGTCGCAGCAAGTCAATGTCGATGGCGACATGCTCGCCGGTCAGCAGCGTCTTCAGGCTGCTGAGCGCGACCTGCCGGCCGTCGAAGAGGACAAAACGGCCTCTGCGGAAGGCAAATGGATGCGCATCTCGGACTGTCTCGTGAGCGATGCCCTCCTGGGTCAGGATCAGCTCCAGGCCCGGCGGCGTTCGCCAGAGCAAGAGAGGCAAGGGAGCCAGAACCGGGCGATAGAGATCAGTCATGGCCACCTCCCGGAACCCGAGCCGACCAGAGTGTCATCAGCCGTGCCGCCGGCAGCCGGCGGAAGAGCCATGTCTGTTCCTCGGCCGGCGCGAGCAGTCGAACGATCCGGACGTCCTTGAACCTGCGCCTCAGCTCGGCCTGGAACCCGGAGGGCCAGAACCAGCGCTCGCGCACCGAGCCCCGGGCAGGATACATCCAGCGGCCGCGATATTCGTCAATCCGCTTTACCAGGGCGCTGGGCAGCCAGGGCCGCTGCGCGTCGAGCGCGGCGACGTTCTTGTCCACGATCGCCAAGACCCCACCGCGGCGGAGCACCCGCCGCGCCTCGTCGCAAACGCGGTCTCGCGACCTCAGATCCAGGTGCTCGAAGACCTCGATCGCGATGATCGCGTCGAACGTCCGCGGGCCGAAGGGAAGCCTGCACGCCGTCGCCCGCACTCGCGGCACCCCCGCCGCCTCGGCCAGCATCGCCGCCGACAGGTCGAGCCCCACCACCTGGGCTCCTCGAACCTGCAGGGCCCGTGCGAAGCGGCCCTTGCCGCAACCAAGGTCGAGAATCCGCTTGCCCGGGAGGGGCTCCAGTGCGTCCACGATTCCCCGCAGGCGGTAGTCGTCCCTGGCAATCGACGGCTTGAACCGCCCATGAAGAAAATCGAACCGGAACGCCACCTCGGCCTCATGAGTCGAGATCATGACGCCCTCCTCGCCAGCCAGAGCTCGCGCAGCTTCCAGCTCCGCACGGCGACGGAAACCGCCGACAGGGCGCAGAACATCAAGCCCTCGATGCCGTCGCGAAATCCTTGCTTGCCGAGGTAGAGCTTGAGAAATGTCCAGATCGGGCGCAGGGCCACGTCGCTGGTCCGAAACCGCCGTCCCGATTGGTGCAGATCGCAGGCCTCGAGCGTCGTGTAATGGTCGATCTTGCCCAGGAAGACGCGGATGTTCGGCAACGTGCAATGCTCGAGAAACTGTTCCATCCGGCCGATTGGGCCTTCGATCGCCACAGTCTCGTGCACCAGGCCGGTCCAGCGCCCGCGATCGCGACGGAAGAGCCGCAGCGGAAGGTCCTGCTGCGTTCCCGAAAAGCCGAACGGCCGGCCCAGGATCTCGCTCTTGATCGGCACGCGGAAGCCGGCGCAGGTGTTCGAGGAATCCGCGAGACGCCTGCGAATTTCAGCGGCCAGCTCCGGCGTGACGCGTTCATCGGCGTCAATCGAAAGCACCCAGTCGGCCGAGGCCAGGGACAGAGCGGCGTTGCGCTGATCCGCGAAATTGTCGAATGCTCGGACCGAGACCACGTCGGCCAGACGCCGGGCGATCTCGAGAGTGGCGTCCTCACTGGAAGCATCCACCACGACGACCCGTTCATCGGCGAACCGGGCGGAATTCAGGCAGGCCGCGAGGTTCTGCTCCTCGGTGCGGGCCACGACCAGGACGGCAAGGCGAGGCTCAAGCATAGGCCACCGCCTTCCTCACCATACCCGCGATCGCTCGCAGCGGAAAGTAAACGGCATAGACCGCCAGGGCCAGGTCAAGTCGGCCGAGGAGCGCAAGCGCGATCCAGAGATGCCAGCGCAGGTCGGCATGACCCACGGCAGCAACGAGCTTCCTCGGCGCTCTGGCCAGCGCGGACAGGAGAGCAGGGCTTCGCTCAGGTCGGGCCCGTCCCGCGTCCGGCTCGAGAGCAGCTTCGCCCTCACTCTTCGCCTTGCACTCCCATTTCTTCTCTCCTTCAAATTCAAACGCAAGGCCGGTGAGCGACTGGATCACGAACACATACTTGCCGGCGAGGTAAAGCATGCCGATGGCCAGCCAGTGAGGCTGCCGGCTGGACTGGAAGACCGACCAGGCGATCGCAGCGTGCAGGGCCACATCGGCGAGCTCGTCGAGCACGTGGTCCAGCCAGCGGCCGAATGCCGAGCTCGTCCCCTGAAGTCTGGCCAGGCGGCCATCGGCGGTGTCGAGCACGAGGGCCGCGGCCAGGGCCAGCGCGGTCGCGATCGATGGCAAGTATCCCGGGCCGCCGAAAGCCACGATTGCCGAGGCAGTGAGCATGAGTGCGGCGGCCGCGATTGTGAGATGGTTGGGACGCACGCCGGTGGCCTCGAGCGTCGCGGCCAGCCTCTCGGCCAGAGAGAATGCCCAGAACCGCCCCAGGGGCTGATAAGTCAGGCGCCGCCTCAGTTCTTCCTCGGCCGTCGCTAGCGAGCTTGCTCGATCGAGCCTCCAGATCACAGCGGTCTCCGGGTCGCCCCCACTGCGAACGGCCCGACGCAGGCGGCGCAGATCATAAAGCCGGTCGGTCCGCATGATGGCGGCTCCGGCCTGGGGCGGCCCCATGAAGAACACGACCCGGTTCGAGACGTGATCGGCCATCAGCCCTTGAAGCAGGGCATGCTCGTCCTCCCGGGCATGGACTGCGATCGGACCGCCAGGAGATCCCACCGTCAGCGCCTGCTCGACCAGATGGTTCAGCACGGGACGACCCAGCAGGATCTCGGTCGCCAGCAGGCCTCGCGGTCCGCGGGGCCGGGCGTCGATCACCAGGTGGAGAGCCGGCGAAGACATGGATCGCCTCCTTGCGGGTTCCGAACTCTCAGCAAGAGCGGCCGCCGCGAGCGACTCCTTCGCAACGCGGCGCCGCAAGGCCTTTTACTACCATGGAAACCTGCGAAAAAACGCTTCCTGCCGCGCGATCCAGGACCCCTCGCCGGCCGCTCGCCGCTGCCACGCCGGGCCGACCGCGACAAACCGCCGCACCGCGGCAGCCAGGCTGACAGCCAGATCGATCCGCCCACGCAGCAGCCAGTATCCCAGCCGCACGGGCACCCAGAAGAGGTGTGCGACCAGCCGGAATCCCCTCAGGTTCTTCCACGCGAACAGGAAGCTGTTGCGGATCGCCAGCGCGTCGCAGCGATCGATTCCCATTGCGGGCCCGAAGGTGCCAAAGCCCCGATGATAGGCGACGGATCCGGGCTCGTAATACCCCTTGAGGCCGGCCATCCAGCCGCGAAAGCCCAGGTCGAGATCCTCGATCCGTCCCGGGAAGTAGAGGGGATCGTAACCGCCGAGCGCGAGGAACTTGCGGCGGTCGACGGCAAGCACGGGACCCGCGGACGCCGTCAGGTCGGCCCGGTCCAGCACGCGCTCGTGGCCGGGAACCCGGCACATCCCCTGGACCAGCCCGAATCTCGACCGCACCCGCGTTCTCATCCCCTCGTACTCACGGCCGTCGAACGACCAGCAAAGCGGTGCCGAGAACAACGCGTCGTCGTGGTTCTCGAACACCCTGAGCAGGGGACCCACCGCGCTGGGGGCCAGCTTCACGTCATTGTTCAAGAGCAGAACGACCGGCTCGTCGAACGCTGTCAAGACTCGGTTGAATGAGGCAAGTCCGCAGTTCTGCTCGCGTACGACCCGCACCCCGGGCCACCTTTGCGACACCAGCTCGGCGGAGCCGTCCGTCGACTCATTATCGACCACCGTCACACCGCATGGCACCGCGGACCGCGCGGCCGCTTCGATGATCGATGGCAGACACTCGGCCAGGAGGTCCCGGCCGTTGTAGTTGAGCACCAGGATGTGGGTGCGGTCGATCGTCAAGGGCTCCATCCCTCGGACTGGTGACGAACGTTTCGACTCAGCGGCCGGGCGCTCGACCGGGATCGTCGTGTGGCTCTCAAGCGATTGCCGGAACTGGCGTTGCAATACCCGGCGGGTGGCTTTCCTGGCCTCCGTCTCGAGCCGAACATCCATCCGGAAGCAATTCCGGCCATACGATACGCCGCAAGTCATTGCAGGTCAAGCCCGGGGCAAGCTCCTTTCGACGTGCCACGTGCCTTCCCGCACGATATGCCGATGGGGAAAGATGATTGGGTGGCTGGGGCTTACCGAAGGAGAGCTTCGGGGCCAAAGCCGCGGAGTCCGCTCAGGCAGTGCCGGTTCGCCAGATTGTGAAGAAACCATGAATATTGGCTTCGTTTGGGCGGGCCCAACGGGCCAAAAACCGCATCTAAGAAGTTGCGAGAATGCATCTTACGTCGAGACGAAATTGGCTTCGTTTGGACACTTTTCGATGGGGACTGCCCGACCAAGAGAAGGACCAAGGACTGTCCGAACGTCTAGATGTAAGGTGGGTCAAGCCGAAGGTGCAGACCCACCAGAGTGACATGGCTGCCCCAGCCCACCATTGGCCGGTTGTGAACCGCACTCCCCACGTCTTGCAGCGCTCTGCTCTCTGCCCTCTCCCTCTTCAATCCTCCTTCAGCGCGTACAGCCCCTCCTGTGAGTATACGGTCCGCCTGGCTGTTGGAACGCGGCCTCCGGCGCTTTTCCGCCGCCGCTACAGAAACCGAACCCAGGTGCCGCACCCAGAGAAAAAAAGCAACGAGCCGACAAAGAGCTAAGCCAGCCTCGTCGGCTGGAGTCAGTCCCTCATCAGCCTGGGTTTTTAATCGATGGCTCTTCCTGCGTTTCAGGGGGTTACAAACTGGAATTCGCCGCAATTGCTTTCGCAGCAAGCACTTATAAGAGGTAGCGGGAGTGGAGGAAATCCCGCCACAAGTGTCTGTCACACAAGAGCTTAG
>JBAUOX010000883.1:0-14276 GCA_049579985.1 Isosphaeraceae bacterium
GTCGCCATTGACGGTCCATTTGAAGCCGTACTGGGGAAAACCCGCCGTACGGAATTTTAGAGGGGGAAGGGGAAACCCGAAGCTCAATCGAGCCCGCCGGGCGCCCCTTCCCTACTCGGCTCGAGAACTATCTGCGTCCCTGTTTCTAGCCCGATCCTGCTGGAATAGCCCGTACTGTGCCACGTAAACGCCGACCATGAACGAAGTTAGAACTAACCCGGCGAGCCGCATTGGGGGATACTGCACAATGACCATCCATCTACCCGAAAAACTGGAAAGCTCCATCCTCGAGGTCGTGCATAGCGGCCAATTCGCTTCCGTCGATGACGCGATGGCCGAAGCCGCCCGCCTGCTGCTGCGGCAGTGCAAGCGGGCAACGCCCGCCAAGGCACTGACGGAGGATGACCTGGATCGGCAAATGCTCGCCGATGGCCTGCTCACGCAGCTACCGAACACCGCCCAGGATAGTGACGATGAGGATGAGCCACCGGTAACCATCAAGGGCGAACCCCTCTCGGAAACCATTATCCGCGAGCGGCGTTGAGATGGCGGCGTATTTTTTCGATTCGAGTGCCATCGTCAAACGCTACGTCCAGGAAACCGGCACGGCCTGGGTTCGCCGCGTGACCCGCCACGGCCGGCCCGACCGGATTTACCTGGCCCGCATCACGGCGGTGGAAACGACTTCCGCCGTCGCCCGCCGCAGGCGAGGCGGCAGCCTGACCGCTGCCCGCGTCCGTTCCATCCTCACGCGATTTCGCAGCCATTTAGCAAACCGGTATCGTATCCTTGAAATCACGCCCGACCTGCTCAACGACGCCATGCGGCTGGCGAATGCCCACGCCCTGCGTGCCTATGACGCCGTGCAGCTCGCCGCTGTCTTGGAGCTGAATGGCCGGTATCAAGCCTCCGGGCTGGGCGGCATCACGCTCGTTTCGGCGGATCGTGACCTCAATACCGCCGCCACCGCCGAAGGGATGGCGGTGGAGGATCCTAATTCGCATCCTTGAGAAATTTCGAGCAGAAATTGGTGTCAGTTCGTTTAACCCAGAGAAAATCGCACTGACACCAATTTCCCCTCTAGGTCCGTGGGGCCACTCCGGCCTTGAAGGCGATCGGCTCGACGCTCTTGTCCTGGAGGCTCGACAACTGCCCCTCGACGTACGTGGGCAGATGGGAGCGGGTGTCTTTACGAAGGAAGCGGTCATCGAACTGACTGAGGAACTGGCGGAGCTTGGGCTTGAGCTGTCGGAGCTGTTGGGTATCCATGGTCGATCCTCCCTAAACATCATCCCTATCTATATTTTCGTCGATTCGGGAGGATCAAACCAGGCCAATCTAGCGCTGTAGTATTAGGGAACCTGAATCACTAATGAGGTCATCCCGAACAGCAGCGAGACTATCCCGACTATCAATGCTGTGCGATTCATGCTGAATCTCCTAGGAGCACGGGTGCGTGTGTGCACTCTATCACGCTTCTGTTCTAATACGTTTAATCGTCCGGGTTCGTGACTGTCAAAGTAAAAGCCTGGTTAGCATCCGGCGAGACACCATTGGCGGCTGTAATAGTGAGTGGCCAAGTCAACCTCTGGTACGATGGAGATAGGAGAGAGCGTCGTCATCCAATCGCGGGCGGAGCCCATGTCGAACCATGTCACGGCTGGCATTGATCACGACGAGCTTTTGCACGAGCCTCTTTTTCGCCCAAATCCGAGTTGTCCGCATCACGGGGCCGGTGCGGTCCGGATCGCCACTCTGCTGCATAATCTGTCACCGATCCGGGATGAATGGGCACCCGGCCCTGCGACGAAGTTTGCGAACTGATCCGCAGCCGGATCGTGCGTTGCGGGCGACACCGCGATCCACCCAGTTGACCCGCAAGAGCAGAAACAGGGACGCAGCTAGAATCAAGAACTAGCTGCGTCCCCGTTTCCAGCCTGTTGTGGAATCGGTCCTCTTGTGCCTTATCCCTGGCGCGAGGAATCTGGGATACCCCTGGTACAACGTGACCAAGATGGCCCTGGGGGTCCCATTCCAGCTATCGATCTCAGTCGAGGGTGCGTGGCCAAGGCTTCTGCTCTGCTCCCGGGGCAAGTTCCTGGCGCTGCTCCGCGGCGCCTTCGATCAAGGGAAGCTCTCCTTCCACGGGAAGTTCGCCGCCCTGGCGGACCCGCGCGAGTTCCGGTTCCAACTCGCCGCCAGGACGGCCGTGGACGCCCAAGGGACCGCAGTCAATATACGGGTCGCTGAAAACGTCTTCTTTTCCTCATCCTGACGAAATTCCGCCGGATTTCTCTATGTCTCCAGTAGTACGTTGTAGTATGATATCGGCTTGACGGTGAATGAGCGACGGGGGTTACAATGGACGTCGCCGAGCGGTACCCGATCTTCGTGCAGATGGCGACCTTCACCAAGGCTTGGGACCACCACTCGCTGGCCGACGACGCTCTTGCAGCCCTGGAAGACGAGATCCTGCTCAATCCAAACGCTGGCAAGGTGATCCAGGGGACCGGCGGGCTGCGGAAGATGCGGTTCGCGGCCCCGGGCTCCCAGCGCGGCAAGAGCAAAAGCTTCCGGGTCTGCTACGTGGATTTCACGGAGTTCGGCTTTATCTTCCTCGTCACAATCTATACGCACAATGAGAAGGACAACCTCTCCCCGGCCGAGAGGAGAGCCGCGGCCGCCTTCATCGACACCGCCCGTAAGGGCTTTGATCAAAGGAAGACCCGATGAGCAGCGCAAAGACGACCAACCCGAAGGAGGGGAGGCGCAAAGCC
The DNA here is from genome assembly GCA_049579985.1 of Isosphaeraceae bacterium. GTDB lineage: Bacteria > Planctomycetota > Planctomycetia > Isosphaerales > Isosphaeraceae > Aquisphaera. Next base: position 2,778 of record JBAUOX010000883.1, read on the forward strand.
AAGGGGACGCGGCCTGCAAACCGGCAGCGGACCGGGAAGCTTTCAGTCCCTCAGCAGGTCCTCGAGGGGCTCCGCGAGATGGCCGAGTTCGCGACCTCCGGCGAGCCCCCACAGAAGCGGTTCACGGTTCGGCACCTCGCTCTCAAGCTTGAGCCCGGTGATTACACTCCGGACAAGGTCCGTGCGACCCGCGAGCTCTTCGGTCTGTCGCAACCGCTGTTCGCCAAGTTCCTCGGGGTCGAGGTGTCGGCGCTCCGGCACTGGGAGCAGGGCATCCGGTCGCCCTCGGCAGTCGTCCGCCGGTTCCTGGACGAGATGAACGCCACCCCCGACCACTGGTGGGGAAGAATCGAGGCGGCGGTTCGGAGAACCCAGGAGGGGCCCCTCTGCAAGGGGTCGTAAGGACATTCAGGGCCGCTCACAATTCCCTCTAGCGCCAGGCCCGGGCGGGAATGCCGGCCGGGCTGCTGCTCAGCTCGCAAAGCCTGACGTTGCGGGAAAGAATGATCCTGCCCGGTAGAGGGGGAAGATCTCCCATCCTTCGTTCATCCATGCGTGGTGATTGACGATCACGTCGTGCTCCATCATCAGGATCTCGAGAAACCCGGGTGGCCGGAGGCCGGTGCGGTCCCGCAGCAAGGGAGCACCCGGGTTCAAACAAAGCTGATCGGGAATCCGGTCGGGAACGAACGCCCAGGTGGCATGGACATGGCCGCAGCAGTACAGATGCGGGCCGATCGTGGCCAGCCAGCGGCTCAGGGATTCGGCGTTGATGAGGTTCTTGCTGACCAGGTCCTGACGATAAGGTGGTGGGACCTCTACAGGATAATGGCAGGCGACGATCAGCCGCCTGATCGTTCGGCCCGGCCCGTCGATGAGCTCTCTGGCCAGCTCCAGTTGCGGCTCAGGCAGCCTCCCCCGAGCCGTGAGACCGGGGCGCGTGGGGTCCAGGCCAAGGATCGCGGTGTCCGCGTCCAGGAGGCGGAGCCACGGATACGTACGAGCTGGAGCGAATTCGCCGAAGTACTGCTCGAACCGGCGGTCCCGATGGGCGCCGATGGTGTACCGGTCGTGATTCCCGGGAATGATCGTCGTCTTTTCCGGGTCTTGCAGCCAGGGCCCCAGCTCCCGCAGCGCAGCGCGGAACTCGGCCGGCAGCGCGGTCGTCGTCAGGTCGCCAGTGATCAAGATGTGATCGGGGTCCAGCGAGAGCACCCGCTCGACGACTTCCGCGACCCGTTCGAGCCGGAACTTCCGCGCCCGGCGCACCACGAGCGAAGCCATTCCCAGGAGACGCTTGCTGAAGAGTTGCAGCGGATTGAGGGCATACCGCCAGAAATGGATGTCCGAGACGTGAATCAGCTTGAGAGGGCGGGAGTCGAGCGACATCGTGGATCAACGATTGCGGTTTCGGTGCGGGGTCGCGGGGCCAAGTCGATTCGAGAGTCCAGATGGCAAATGGCAAATGCCAGCGCTAGATCGCAATGCCACGATGGTTCGGGCGAATCAGGCCGACGGGGAGGGCAAATCAAAGGTGCCAGTCCACCCAGCCGACGAGGATATCGTACGCCGTGTGCGTGCCGACCGCGATGCCAAAGCCTCGGATCACAAAAACCCAGGCGAAGAACACGCCCGCCATCCAGCGGAATACAAAGGCGAACCAGGTGAACGCCTCACCGGGCGTACCCGCGTGGTGAGCCAACGAGAAGAGCAGCGCCGAGCCGGTCACCGCCAGCGCACTGGCCAGAATCGGGGGGCTTTGCAGCCAGCGGAGCAAAGCAAAGAGGATCGGAACCAAGACGAGGCGGAACAGCGCTTCTTCGTAGACGCCCGCTCCCAGGTAACCGATCAACGGGGTCAGGCTCGTCCGGGCTGGCGACGAGACCACCGAGAGAACCGGGGACGCGTTCCGATCGAGAACCGAGAAACCCAGATCGATCAGCCGGCTCACGCCGACCAAGGCCACGGCCAGAACGCAACTTTCCAGGAGCATGACCGGCAGGATCGACGGCGAGAACCGCCAGTCGCGTGGACTGGCCACCTGCCAACCGAGCAGGATCACGACCAAGGCGAGTGGGGGGAGCCATTGATCGACTAATCCTAGCGACGCCAGAATGTGCCGCATCCAAGCATCGGCGCCGGTGCGGACCGAAGCGGCCGATGCTCCGCCTTGCCAGAGCACTCCCAGCTCGTAAGCCAGCATTATCGGCAGGACCAGGCTGAGCGAGGGTAGCGGTCGTCGGGTCGAGGCCCAGTACGACAGCGGCTGACGACAAGCCTCCCCGGCAACCGCCTTGCCATCCGGCCGGGCCGGGCCGGGCGGAGTGTTCGAGGCCGGTTTGAATGGGTTCCGCAACACGATCCTCGGCAAGGTCACTCGCATGTCTCTAGATGATCGGTCCCTGGCCGTTATTTCTCGAGTATTACGCCGGCCAGCAAGTAGGTCAGGCTTCCAGCCTGACGAGCTGCTCCGTCAGGCTGGAAGCCTGACCTACGAGATCCTGTTCCTTCCGCGTCAGCATTTTTGCTTTTCTCGAAATCTATGAAATATTTGAGACTCTTGTACCGGACGTAAGAGATGACTAGGATAACTTCCTTGCAGGGAGCTTGCGCTGCCTTGACGGCGTAGTTCGCCGATCTCAAAATACGCTCACACATTGGCCGCCACCGACTTCCGCTCGGGCGGCCACAACACCAGGATCGGGTCGGCCGGACGCTTTTTGGGAGGCATCTTGCCGCCGTGATCCGTCTTCTGAGATACTTCGTGACCGGCCTCTTTGCCTGGCCCTTCGGTAATGGGTCCCCGTTCGGTTCCGACAGGTTGCGTGGCACCTGTCGTTGGGAGGATGAACGCGTGATCGTGCGGTGTCGTCTTCGTTTGCTCATCGGACTGTGCTGCCTGGTACCCACTCTCTCCGGCTGTTCCGACCGCTTCCTCGCGGGCCCCCTGTCCTATGTGGAGAACGATGCTTTGACCAAGGAGGTCAAGGGCAAGAACAGCCTGGCGGGAAAGCCAAAACTACAGGACAAGGTGCGTAAGGCGCTCGCGAAGCTCTACGGTGAGAAACCCGATAGGATCATTGTTCCCGAGGGTATGGGTGTTCTGCTGACGGGAGGCGGGGCGCGGCTGGCCAACTACCAGCAGGTTGGCGAAAGCCGCAAAAGAAATATGGGTCCCGCCGGCAAACAGATTGCCGGCGGCTATGGACTTTATCGCAGGAATTGCCTGCATTGCCACGGCGTTTCCGGCGCGGGTGACGGATCGACCGCGGCGTATCTCTATCCCATACCGCGTGATTATCGCAAGGGCCTGTTCAAGTTCACCTCGACCCCCTTCGGGGCCCGGCCGCATCGAGACGACTTGAAGCGGACGATCACCAATGGCCTGCATGGCACGTCGATGCCGGCCTTCGAGGCGCTCATGTCCAGCGACGAGATCGAACAGGTCATCGATTACGTCATCTTCCTGAGCGTTCGCGGAGAGACGGAGCTGGAACTGATCGAGCTGGGGGCCATCTCCGATGAGACGGATATGAGCGCCCTCTCGATGGACGACGCGCGGCAAGCCGCCGAGAGCGTTTTCAACAAGTGGAAGACGGCGCAGACAGCGATGATCAATCCACCTGTCCCGGCACCCCCATCGACGCCCAAGAGCATCCACCACGGCCGCGACCTGTTCCTGGGTCGAACCAAGGAGAAGCTCGACTGTGTCGGCTGCCACGGGGCCCTGGCGCAAGGCGACGGACCCACCTTCGTGAGCCAGGACGTGTTCAACAAGGTCGTCTTCGGGGGCAATCCGAGCGAGAAGGAGGAGCGACTCAAGCAATTCGACGAGAAAACTCGCGAGGTCTGGACCCAGAAGCTGGACGATTGGGGCAACCCGGTTCGGCCCGCAAATCTGAGTCGAGGGGTCTACAAGGGCGGTCGCCGTCCCATCGACCTCTACTGGCGGATTTCCAAGGGAATCAACGGCGCCAACATGCCGCCCGGGCCGAACGACCCCGCGGTGATCTGGGACGTGGTGAACTTCGTCCTGGCCCTGCCTTACCAGCCGGAACTCCTCAAGGACGCCCCAGCGCCGCCGGCAACTCAAGCGCCGGCGGTGGCCGACCGTTGACGGACCTCGCGAGGGCCCCGGCTCACGGCCATGACCGGGCGGGCTGGAGCTCAACCGCACCGCTATCGCCTGATGGACTGTGCTGATCACGTGATCTTCTTTGCGACGGATTCTGGCGGCTTACTCGGGGATCCATTGCCACAGGTTGTCGGCCGGGTTTGTCCGCTCGCAGTCACACTCGAACCTGAAGCCCGATGAGGGGAGCGTTTTTCCGTGCGTTACTGGAGCGTTCTGTTTGCCCTGGCCGCCATCTTCAGCGTGGGGGCGTTCCTCTATGCCCCGTTCTCGCCCGACTGGTGGCTGCCCAATCCCGCAAGCGATTATCGTCATTGCGTCTCAACATTCGGCAGGGAAATCGACAGCCTCTACTTGATCATCCTGGTTATCACCGGCATCGTCTTCATCGGCACCCAGGTGGTGCTGGTCTGGGAGAGCTTCCGGTTCGTGGATCAGAAAGATGAAGCAGGCAAGCCGGTGCGGCCCGCCCAGTACTTTCACGGCAGCCAGCGGCTGGAGGTCATCTGGACGATCATCCCGGCCGCCATCCTGGTGTTCATCGCCCTCTACCAGATGGGAACCTGGGCCAGCATCAAGTTTCGCGGTTCGGCGCCCAAGGTGCCGCCGCTGGCCGAGATCACAGGCCGGCAGTTTCAGTGGGTGATGCGTTATCCCGGCCCGGACGGGAAGCTGAACACGCAGGATGACCTCTTCACCGTCAATGACCTGCACTTCGTCAAGAACCGGACCGCCCTGATCTATCTGAAGTCGTCCGACGTGATCCACTCCTTCTTCCTGCCCCAGATGCGGATCAAGCAGGACGCCGTGCCGGGTTTGACGATCCCGGTCTGGTTCGACGCCGACACCGCGGGCAAGTACGATCTCGCCTGCGCCGAGCTCTGCGGCTGGGGCCACTACAAGATGCGGGCCAATGTCACGGTCCACGAGACCGACGAAGAGTTCCGGAAGTGGCTCGATGAGAAGCTTGCGGAGCAGAACCAGAGTCAGCTCACCATGGCGACGGATTCTCAGGAAAGGTGATAGGCATGAGTTCGGAAGCGGTCGGCAATGGTTCTGGAAATCTGGCGGCGACGCACGGTCACGATGTCGATCACGGCCACGGCCACGGCGATGATGACATCCATCCGGCGCCCTCACATTTCCTTTTCAAGTACGTCTTCTCCCACGATCACAAGATCATCGGCCTCCAGTTCCTCTTCTCGGGGCTGATCTTCATGGTGCTCGGCGGCCTGCTGGCGATGGCCATCCGCTGGCAACTGGCCTGGCCCTGGAAGCCGATACCCATCCTCAGCCAGGCGCTCTGGTCCAGCCCTTCGCTGGGCTATCAGATGCCGCCGGAGTTTTACAACAAGCTGTTCACGATGCACGCGACGATCATGATCTTCATCGTGATCATTCCCGTTCTAACGGGGTCGTTCGGCAACTTCTTGATCCCGCTCATGATCGGCGCCCGCGACATGGCATTTCCCCGGCTCAACATGCTCTCGTACTGGTTCATGTGGCCGGCCTTCGTGCTGATCACCTACTCGTTCGTGGTCGAGGGAGGTTCTGGCGAGGCGGGCTGGACCAGCTATCCGATTCTGACGATCGCCAAGTGGGCGACCCCGGGATCGCTCAACGGGCAAACGTTCTGGCTGCTCGCCCTGCTCTTCGCGGGCATCTCGTCGCTGATGGGGTCGATCAACTACATCACGACGATCGTGATGTTGCGGGCTCCGGGGATGAGGATGTTCCGGATGCCGATGACCGTCTGGGCGATGTTCATCACGGCGCTCCTGCAGGCCTTCGCGCTGCCGGTCTTGACCTCGGCCCTGATCATGCAGACCCTTGACCGGATCGTCGGCACCAACTTCTTCAGCCCGGTCGGCTGGACGGTGGCCAATGCCCCTCCGGTGGTCGGCGGCGGCAATCCCCTGCTCTTCCAGCACCTGTTCTGGTTCTACTCACACCCGGCGGTCTACGTCATGATCCTGCCGGCGATGGGCATGGTCTCGGACATCATCGCGACCTTCTCCCGGAAGCCGCTCTTCGGCTACAAGCCAATGGTGCTGGCGATCGCGGGGATCGCGGGGCTGGGCTTCATCGTCTGGGGGCACCACATGTTCCAGTCGGGCATGAACCCGGCGCTGGGAGCGACCTTCATGCTCTCGACGATGATGATCGCGCTCCCCTCCGCGATCAAGGTGTTCAACTGGCTGGGGACGATGTGGGGAGGACGGATTCAGTACACGGCGGCGATGCTCAATGCCATGGCCTTCGTGGCGATGTTCGTCATCGGCGGGCTGTCGGGCATCTTCATGGCGGCCACCCCGGTCGACATGCACATTCATGATACCTACTTCATCGTCGGCCACCTTCACTACGTGCTCTTCGGCGGCAGCATGTTCGGGCTCTTCGCCGCGATCAACTACTGGTTCCCCAAGATGTTCGGCAGGATGCTCAATGAGAGGTTGGGGCTGATCCATTTCTTCCTCACCTTCATCTTCTTCAACGGCACATTCTTCCTGATGCATATCATCGGCATGCACGGCCACCCGCGCCGGATCGCCGACCCGACGATCTATCCCTACCTTCAGGGAGCCGGCGTCATTGGGATGAACCAGTTCATGACCTACAGCGCATTCGGGCTGGGGCTGAGCCAGTTGATCTTCGCGTACAACTTTATCCACAGTCTGTTCCTGGGCCCGAAGGCCCCGATCAATCCGTGGCACGCCAACACGCTCGAGTGGACCACCTCGTCGCCTCCACCGCATTACAACTACGCGCGAATCCCGACGGTTTACCATCCACCTTACGAGTACAGCGTGCCGGGGGTTGACGACGATTATCTGCCCCAGACCGAACCCATGCCCGCGGGCATCGTTCTCGACCCTGTCATGGCCTGACGAGGTCTCGGACCCGAACTCAAGACAGCTTCGAACAATCCCGGGAGGGAGAGGCTGCCGCCGGGCCAGGATGATCGCAGGCTCGGCGGAAGCATCGCCCCCCGGAGGTTGAAACCCGCTCCCACGAATGTCACTCTCGTCCCGCAGCCTTGAAGTTGTGATCATGTCGACCCGAAATGATGCCTCTGGTTCTCCTGTCCGCCTGGCGTATCGCCACAGCCCGCACGCGATGGCCTTGCTCGCCGCGGTCTTCACCCTTCCCCTGCTCTTCGTCGGGGGGTCGGTGACCACCTACCGCGTGGGGATGGCAGTGCCGGACTGGCCGACAACGTTCGGGATCAACATGTTCCTTTATGACTTCTGGAATGCTCCCTTCGGCGTCCGTGTCGAGCACGCGCATCGACTGTACGGGGCGGCCGTGGGCCTGGCGACGGTCGGCCTGATGGTCTGGTTCTTCTGCTTCGAGCCCCGCCGCTGGATCAAGGCGCTCGGCGTCGTCGCCCTGGTCGCGGTGATCGGCCAGGGGATTCTGGGAGGAACGCGAGTGACCCAGGTCTCCACGTTCCTGGCGGCCGTCCATGGCTGTACCGGCCAGGCGTTCTTCGGCCTGATGGTGGCCCTTTGCGTGCTGACCGGCCGCGACTGGTTGAGTGCAGCCATTTGTGAGCCCGACATCCATCGATTTCGCCGCCGCGCGGTCGTCATGCTGGCCCTGGTTTACGGCCAGATCGTGCTGGGGGCCTGGGTCCGGCATTACGGGACCCTGGCCGCGGTGACCGCGCACGCCCTGGTCGCGACGGCGGTCTTGCTCTCTGCGCTGGTTCTCGCGGTACGCGTGCAGCGGCACAAGCAGGATGTTCCGGCACTAGTCGCCTGGTCTCGGTTCCTGGCCGGTTCGGCCGTGGCCCAGGTCGTGCTGGGCATCGCCGCCCTCGTTTACGTGTTGCCTTTGGGCGGCTTGCCCCGCCAGGCGGGATTCTACGAAGCGGTCATCCGGACCGGGCATCAGACCAACGCGGCGCTCTTGCTCGCCTCGGGTGTGGTACTCGCCCTTCGTGCCTGCCGCCATCTGCGGGTGGGGGCCGGGGTCCAGGGCGAGGCCGGGGATCGTCCACTTACAACCGCTGCCGGCAACGCGTCAGTCTCCGGCAGTCTGGAGGTCGTCGCTTGAAAACGGCGGTTACGTACGCTCAGCCTGTTCTTGCCTCCGCCTCGACCGAGGCCGCGCTGGCCGCGGCCGGAAACAAGGTTGCGGCTTACGTCTCGCTCACCAAGCCGCGCATCGTCGTGATGGTGCTGGTGACCGTCGGCGTTGGCTTCCTGCTGGGCGCCCGCGGCAGCGCTCATCCCGCGACGCTGTCGCTGACCTTGCTGGGAACCGCCCTGGTGGCCGGTGGTGCCAGCACGCTGAACCAGTGGATGGAGCGGGCGCGTGACGCGCGGATGCGGCGGACCGCCAACCGGGCGCTGCCCAGGGGCCGGCTGGGCGCGGTCGAGGCCGCCTTGTTCGGGGTCGGGCTGGGGCTGGCGGGCACGGCGATCCTGCTCTGCGGCGCCAACTGGCTGGCTGCCGCGGTGGCCGTCTCCACGCTCTTGCTTTACGTCTTTGTCTACACCCCGCTGAAGCCGTGGACGACCCTGAACACAGCAATCGGTGCCATTCCCGGCGCCCTGCCGCCGGTGATCGGCTGGGCGGCGGCCACGGAAACACTGGGAATCGAGGCGTTCGCGCTCTTCCTCATCGTCTTCCTCTGGCAGTTTCCCCACTTCCTGGCAATCGCCTGGATTTACCGCGAGGACTATGCACGCGGCGGCCTGAAGATGCTTCCCGGGGCTGATCCCCAGGGGGCCCTGACCGGTCGTCAGGCCACCATCTACGCGCTGGCGCTCATTCCCGCCGGTCTGTTGCCGGCAACCATCGGCCTGGCGGGGCCGGTCTACTTCGTCGGGGCCCTGGTGCTGGGCCTCCTCTACCTGGCCGCGGCGATTCAGTTCTGGACTGGCGTCTCGGAATCGACCGCCCGTCGTCTGCTGCGAATGTCTTTTTGCTACTTGCCCCTGGTCTTGCTTCTCCTGGTGCTCAATCCGCTGCCGGCCTGAGGTTTTCTCGCGCCGGTTCACGCTCTTGTCTGGTCTTGATCCGAGGGATTCAATCACGATGGCCGACGCCACCGCTGCCCCGAACTCGACTCACTCTGCGACCCACGCCGGGTCGCACTCCCAGTTCCACCACGCCCCGGTGACCCCCGGCAAGGTTGCCATGTGGCTCTTCCTGGCCACCGAAGTGATGTTCTTCACCGGGCTGATCGGCTCTTACATCGTGCTTCGCTCGGGCAGCCCGTCCACGTATTACACCAACCTCTACTGGCCAACGAGGAACTTCAAGGAAGTTGCCAATACCTACGGGGTCGTGCTGCGCTCGGCCGGGTCAAACCCGGATCAGGCCGAGGAAGCGATCCGGGCAGCCGCCCCGCAGATCAGCGCCGAGGAAGCTCGAGAGATCGTCAAGGAAGCCGGCGAGGTGACCGTGGTTAACCAGTTGAGCAAGGAGAAAGCCGATGCCCTCGCCGCCCGGCTTCAATCGCTCGGGGCCGATGCTCGAGTCGAACAGGTGGTGCCCCACAACTGGCCCAAGCCCTACGACGATCTGACCAACCCCCTGAGCATCAACCTCACCGCGTTCAACACCTTCGTGCTGATCTGCTCGTCGGTGACGATGGTGCTTTCCCTCTCCGCCATGCAGCAGGGGAAAAGAGGCCGCAGTCTGGCTTTTCTGTTCGCAACCATCGTGATCGGCAGTATCTTCCTGAGCATCCAGATCTCCGAGTATTACGAGCTGATGGTGAGGCGGCACTATCCGCCCGGAATCAGCGCCACGGGGCACTTTCGGCCGAGCGTCAGCTTGTTCGCCTCATGTTTCTTCACCATGACGGGCTTCCACGGTATGCACGTCACCGGCGGCGTGATCACCCTGATCCTGATCTTCATCCAGGGGCTGCGGGGAGTTTATACTCAGACTCATTACAACCCACTCGAATTTGCAGGCCTGTACTGGCACTTCGTGGACCTGGTGTGGATCATCCTGTTCACGATCGTGTATCTGATCTGATCCCTGGCTGGGGCTGGCATCCGGGAGCCGCTGCGACCCTGTGATGCCCGCCGCGAAGCCAGCCGCAGCACGTATTGCCCGACCGGCAGTTCCATCGATCACCGGCTTCCGTTCCAACTGAAGGACCTCGCGCATGGCCGACGTACATCCCCTGCCAGCAGACATTGCGGAAGAGCTCGCTGTCGAATCACACGCCCCTTACGTGAAAATCTGGGCGATCCTCGCGGTCCTCACCGCCGTCGAGTATTTCTACGCCCTCATCTTCAAGGACCACTTCCCGGTCCTGGTACTGGGGCTGGTGTCTCTGGCACTCGTCAAGGCGGGCATGGTCGGCTGGTTCTTCATGCACTTGAAGTTCGAGCGGAAATGGGTTTACATCCTGATCGTCCCCGCTTGCGTGATGGCCGTCTTCCTCACGCTGGCGCTCTGTCCCGACATGGCGATGAAACCTGTTGTCGAGGAGAACGCCGGCGAAGAGGAAACCTGGCTCGTCCCGCGATCGAATGCGGAGGAAACACCTGCGATCAATCTTGTCTGGTTATCGCAAGCCGGTCCGATCGCGCCGGCTCGCTGCGATCGTTTCGGCCTTTCGTCATGAACGTAAGTCGGTCTTACCGGCGCGGGATTTTGATCGTGGTCTTCACCGTGCTGGTCTCGGCGACGGTGGTGCTGGCCGGTGCGCGATCTGGTGCCGTGCCCCCTCGAGCCGCGCAAGACCTTGGCGACCAGGCGGAAAAGCTCGGAGCCTTCGAGCTCGTCGAACGCTCGGGTCGGCAGATCAGCGAAGCGGACTTCGCGGACCGTGTCTGCATCGTCTCGTTCATCTTCACGCGGTGTCAGCTTTCCTGTCCGCGGATCACCTCGGTGATGAAGAGCCTCCAGACGCGTCTGGAGGGATCTGACGTGCTGCTGGTGAGCCTCTCGGTCGACCCCGAGCACGACACTCCGCAGGTTCTCGCCGAGTATGCGCGACGGTTCGAAGCCGAACCCGAGCGATGGTGGTTTCTGACCGGATCGCGACCTCTGATCTACACTCTGATCCAGCGCCGGTTCAAGCTCAGCGTGACGGAGAATCCGGCTCCCGAAGCAGACGGCAAGGCCGAAGCGATCGCCCACAGCGACCGGCTGGCCCTGGTGGACCGCGGCCGCGTGGTCGGCCTTTTCGACTCGAACGAGCCCGCCGCGCTTGGATCTCTCGTCGGCCAGGCAAAACGCAGAGCGCTTCCGGGCTGGGTCCGGGCCCTGCCCACGGTCAATGCCAGCCTCAACGCGCTCTGCGCGCTGTTTCTCATTGTCGGTTGGAGCTTCATTCGCAGCCGCGATGCCATGCCGGGTTCCCCGGCCAGACCGGACGCAAAGGCCCTTGCGTC
>JBAUOX010000884.1:0-3180 GCA_049579985.1 Isosphaeraceae bacterium
TTGAAGGTTCTCAGTGCCGAGCAAAAGCGCCAGATCGAAGCTTTAAACCTCAAGGAAGCGGCGGCCTAAGTTATTATGCGACCATGAGATACTTGAAGAGTCGATGGAATCCGTGAGCGGCGTTGGGAGCCTCCCATTCCTTGTCGCTGCATCTCGGCCAGGGCCGAAGCGTCAGCTCGGATTTCAGAGGGTAACAGTGCGCCCAGCAGCACACCGGTCGCGAACACCGGCAACAACGGGAAGGACGGCGGAAGACTGTCAAAGCCTCGAAACCGCGCTCTCGAGGAAGCCGACATCGCTCGATCTCCCCTCGACGGTGCCTCGGAATTACCTCGGGTCCTCGTTGGCTCGAGCCGCCAGCCTTGCGGCCCGGATTGCTAGTGTGGTCCAGTCCAGATAAGGAGGAGCGCATCTCTGGTGGGACAGGGCGGCGGGTACAGGAATGTCTTCTTGTTCTTGCCGATCCGACGGCAGGGCGCCACAAGGGTGAGGCGGCAGCAGCCGCTCGGCATGTGCGGGCCGGTGGGCCTGGAGTACAGGCAACTAGCACTACGGCGCTGGATCGGTGCTCCTGACTTCCCGTCCGAGCGGGTAGGAACCGGGCTCACAAGCCTGAAGCGCAAGCGAAGGGTGGGGTTCGAAAACGCATGTCGTTCAATGCCCTTCGCTTGCGCTTCAGGCTTGTTGCAAGCGACTTCCCCGGCATCGTTTGCATTCTCGACGGCGATCGATCCAGCCCTGTAGTACTAGTGGAGGGAACCCGGTTCGCAACAACCGACAGCCGGACCCCTCGCCAAGTCTCCCTCCTAGTCTAGTCTATCATCCGCCACAGTCGAGATCCAAGGAAGTCCCCGCCGAATCGTCAATCCCGGTTCGCCCAGGCGTCGGGGCCGTTTCATTTTTCGGAGCGGGGCTGGCGGCATATCGTAGGACCTTCCGGCCTGACGCGGAGAGCGTCGGGCTGGCGCCGACTGGCGGGAGGCACATCGATTCACCGCGAGAATTCCCCGCGCGACCTGGCCTCGGGGTCGCCTAGACAGGCGTTGAGCACCGTTCTCCAGAGCCGCCGGGCCTCGACCCGGTCACCGCGCTCCTCGGCCAGGACGGCGAGGTTCCGCAGTGTCAGGTGGCCGTAGATGCCCTGGTCGACGCTACAGAACCGGTCGGGACGCTTCAGGGTCAAGATCCCGCCGCCAGCAGGCTTCGACCTCCGCCGGCTGGCCTGCCTTGCGGTGCAGGACGCTCCAGGACCCGCTTCAATGACTAAACGAAGTTTAGGGGACTTGGCGCTTCTGTGGCAAGTGGGCACAATATTGGAGCACAGTTACCAATAGCGGAGTAGAAACGAGGACGCAGCTAGAATCAATAACTAGCTGCGTCCCCGTTTCCAGTCCCCGTTATGTTCGAGCAACTTGAGCCCGAAGAGCCGACGGTGTCGAGCGACAAAAACTCACCCATTCATAAGAACGTCTTGCTGTCACTCGAGGAGGTTAGTGGACGAATCCCCGGGTTCAGCATGGAAATCGAGAAGTGCGGCAATAGGCTCGACCTCCCAAACGAGTGGTTCGCCAGGAAGGCAAAGCCACCCCGGCAGCGAGAGAAAAGCCTTTGCCACACCGACGCCGTCCTCTGTACGTCTGGAACTCGCACACCGCGTATCCTCATCGAGGTCGTCGACTCCAGCCCAACGAGTCCGAACGGGATCACAGGCTTGACCGTGAACGCCGACCGGATTGCAGGCTATTACAAGGAACAGGGCCGCATCGACCTCTTGTTTATCGTCCTTTCGGAGCTGAAGCGGTTCTACTGCGAGCGGCACGTGCCGGCTTGCCCGATGAAGGAGGCGAGCGGTCATAAGTTCTGGGAGAAGCAAGGCAAGGGGCGCGCGCTCAATGCAGGGGTGCTAGGATGCTTCGAGCAATACCTGCCGTTGGCAGAGGTAAGAAATGTCCCGATCGAGGTCATCATCGAAGGCTCTGCCAGGCAGTATCGGAAGGCGCTCGTGACCTACCCCATCAAAGACTATCTGAGGTACATGTCCGCAGATCCCTGGGTCCTTTTTCTGAATGCGACGAAGATTCAGGACCAGTGGAGTTTGTACAAGATCAGGGCAGAAGACCTCGTCCAACGGGCGCTCCGGGAGATTCTCGACGGGGCTGCTCCCTTGCCCTGGAACGTCGATGAACTCGTCCCCGACGAGGTCTGGCAAGCGCTGGGCAAGTAATCCCCAAATCCGTGGGGGCGAGCACGGTGGCTCATGGAGTTCCTCAACAACTTGGGCGATATGCGGATTCTGGACATCTTGCGCACGCAACACAGCATAAACGCCAAGTTGGCGTCCAGCACGCCTAGGACAATGGCCCAGAACCGAGGTGGGATGTTGGATGCACGACTCAGAAAATCTGTACAGCCATGAGTACAGCCAGGATCAAGACTTTCCGTAAGTCTAAGCGGGCGCAGGGATTCGAACCCTCGACGTCCAGCTTGGGAATACGCCTGACGACGATCGCAAACCATTACCAGATATAGAGTAATGCAAAGCCAGTTCTGGGGTTGTGTCCTGTTTTCGGACTGGTTCCAGAACTGGTTTCTGGTTTGTTTTCAAACTGGTTCCGACACAACTTCTGCCACAACTCCCGAGGCAAGTTTGGCGATAATCAGTGAAAAATGAGCCGTCTTGTCGCGAGCAAAGCGGCCTTTCCTGAACCTATCTCCTGCCCCCTTGTTCTGCCGGTTCGTTCATGATATAAATAATAATACGCCATTATATAAACATTAGTAAGATAGGCAAGAATGCTACGCTGGATGGGCAGAACCCGATCGAGACCAGTTAGGGGAGAAAAGCCATGTCCCTGAAAGAAGAATGTGACCTAAAATTGATTTCCTCCGTCAGCGACGTGACTGACATCCCGAAAGCGGGTAAGAGTCTGGTCATCGTGGCTGCTGTGAAAAATGTGCTGCACTTCCGCATTTTCGACTTTACTGGCAGGGTTATCGCGGACACTGATGAGACAAAGCTGGGCAGACAAGCTCAGCAGATCGAAAACCTCAGGAAGCAACTCGATAGCTTGTGGCTTTCCCATGAGCTTACCAAGAGCGAGAAGGAACGGGTCGTCGCCACTGTCACATCGATCATCGGTAACATACCAGTTGATACACCAATGGTCAATACTTTGGAGC
>JBAUOX010000885.1:0-13162 GCA_049579985.1 Isosphaeraceae bacterium
GTCACCGGCTGCGGGGTGGGTGGCGGCTCCTGCTGGCTGATCAGCGACGGCGGTGGCGTCATGGCGCCGTCGCCGGCTTGTAAGAGAAGGATCGGGCTGCCCTCACTCACCCGGTCGCCGACCTTGACCAGCAGCCGTTCCACCGTGCCGCCCGATGGCGCCGGCACATCCATGGTTGCCTTGTCCGATTCGAGGGTGACTAGGGGGTCGTCCGCGTCGATCGCGTCCCCCTCCTTCACATGGACCTCGATGATCGGTACATCCTTGAAATCGCCGATGTCCGGAACCTTGACTTCGTTCGCCACACCCGTGTCCTCCCGATGCCGTGCGGCCGGCCTCGACGGGGCCGCCATAACGACTTACATCAACCCGTGTGGGACGGTCCGTCAGTGCAGGAGCACTAAACCTTGGCCGGGTTGGGTTTCTCAGGATCCAGGCCGTACTTCTTGATTGCGTCCGCGACCACCGAGGCCTGGATCGTTCCCTCGTCGGCCAGTGCCTTCAGGGCAGCGACAGTTACCCAGTGCCGGTCCACCTCGAAGAAGTGCCTCAGCTTCTTGCGGTAATCGGAGCGGCCGAAGCCGTCGGTGCCGAGGACGCGGTAGCGGCGCGGCACCCAGGCGCGGATTTGGTCGGCCATCAGTCGCATGTAGTCGGTCGCGGCGATCACCGGGTCCTCCGGCTCGCCGAGGCAGGTCTCGACGTGGCTCTTCCGCGGCGTCTCGGTCGGGTGCAGCGTATTCCACCGCTCGACCTCGATCGCCTCGCGCCGGAGTTCGGTGAAGCTCGGGACACTCCAGACATCCGCCACGACGCCGAAATCATTGACCAGCAGATCGGCGGCGGCAATGACCTCGCGCAAGATCGTGCCACTGCCCAGCAGTTGAACGCGCGGCGCCTCCTTGCTGCCGGCCTGGCCCTGCTTGAACCGATACATCCCCTTGATGATGGCGTCCTCGACGCCGTCCGGCATTGCCGGGTGCTCGTAGTTCTCGTTCATCACGGTGATGTAGTAGTAGACGTCCTCCTGCTTCTCATACATCCGGCGCAGCCCATCCTGGATGATGACGGCGAGCTCATAAGAGAAGGTCGGGTCGTAGGAGATGCAGTTCGGGATGGTGGCCGAGATCAGGTGGCTGTGGCCGTCCTCGTGCTGCAGGCCCTCGCCGTTGAGCGTCGTGCGCCCAGCCGTGCCGCCGATGAGGAAACCGCGAGACCGCACGTCGCCAGCGGCCCAGGCGAGATCGCCGACGCGCTGGAAGCCGAATATCGAGTAGAACAAGTAGAAGGGGATCATCGGCGTGTCGCTGGTGCTGTAGGACGTCGCCGCCGCGATCCACGATGCCATCGCCCCTGCCTCGTTGATCCCCTCCTGGAGGATCTGCCCGGTTTTGTCCTCCTTGTAGTACATGAGCTGCTTGGCGTCTTCAGGCTGATAGAGCTGACCGATCTGCGAGAAGATGCCGAACTGCCGGAACATACCCTCCATGCCGAAGGTGCGGGACTCGTCCGGGACGATCGGCACGATGCGTGTGCCGATCGTCTTGTCGCGCAGGAGCATGTTGAGGATCCGCACGAGGGCCATGGTCGTGGAGATCTTGCGACTCTCGGTGCCCTTGAGCTGTGCTTCGAACGCCGAGAGCGGCGGGACTTCGAGGGACACGGACCGCCTCCGGCGCGCGGGCAAGCTGCCACCGAGGGCGGCGCGACGGGCGCGGAGATACTCCATCTCCGGGCTGTCCTCGGCGAAGCGGAGGAACGCCACCTCCTTGAGCTGGTCGTCCGAGATCGGCAGGCTGAAGCGGTCGCGGAACTCCTTGAGCACCGCCTCACCCATCTTCTTCTGCTGATGCGTGATGTTCTGGCCTTCACCGGCCTCGCCCATGCCGTAGCCTTTGACTGTCTTCGCGAGGATGACGGTGGGCTGCCCCTCATGCTTCACCGCGGCGGCGTAGGCGGCGAAAACCTTGGTGGGATCGTGGCCCCCGCGGTTGAGGCTCCAGATCTGCTCGTCCGACATGCTGGCGACCATCGCCTTGAGCGCCGGGTCTTTGCCGAAGAAGTGCTCGCGAACGTAGGCGCCGTTCTTGGATTTGAAGTCCTGATACTCGCCATCAACGCACTCCTCCATGCACCTGAGGAGGATGCCGCTCGTGTCCTGGGCGATCAGGGGATCCCAGCGGCGGCCCCAGATGACCTTGATGACGTTCCAGCCGGCACCGCGGAAGAGGGCCTCGAGCTCCTGGATGATCTTGCCGTTGCCGCGCACCGGCCCGTCGAGGCGCTGGAGGTTGCAGTTGATGACGAAGATCAGGTTGTCGAGCCGTTCGCGCCCCGCCAACGAGAGCGCGCCGAGTGACTCCGGCTCGTCCATCTCGCCGTCGCCCGTGAAGGCCCAGACCTTGCGATCCTCGGTGTCGGCCAAGCCGCGATGGTGGAGATATTTCAGGAACCGCGCCTGATAGATCGCCATCAACGGCCCCAGGCCCATCGAGACGGTCGGGAACTGCCAGAACTCGGGCATCAGCCAGGGATGCGGGTACGACGACAGGCCGTTGCCGTCGACCTCCTGTCGGAAGTTCAGGAGCTGCTCCTCGGTGAGCCGCCCTTCCAGGAACGCGCGGGCGTAGATGCCCGGGGAGCTATGTCCTTGAATGTAGATCAGGTCCCCGCCGTGATGGGCGGACGGGGCCCGCCAGAAATGGCCGAAGCCGATATCGTAGAGAGTGGCCGCGGATTGGAAGCTGGCGATGTGGCCGCCGAGCTCGGAGGACTCCTTGTTGGCGCGGAGCACGATGGCCAGCGCGTTCCAGCGGATCAGGGAGCGGATGCGTTGCTCGATGGCGCGATCCCCCGGATGCCGCGCCTCCCGATCCGGCGGGATCGTGTTGAGGTAGGGGGTGTTGGCCGAGTACGGCACGGGTGTCCCCTTGCGGCGCGCCTCGATGACGAGCTCATCCAGAAGGAAATGCGTCCTCTCGGGGCCCTCGAACTCGAGCACCGACGTGAGCGCGTCGAGCCACTCCCGAGTTTCTAGCGGATCGAGGTCACGGGTCGTGTCCATGGTTGCTCTCAACTTTGTAAGCCCGTTTGCGCCGGCTGGCCCGCTCTTGCGGATTGTGATCGTCAGTCTGAGCTGTGACCCGGTAGCTTCGGTTCAGGTCGTGGGGTTCCGAGAGCAACGAAGCGATGAACAACGAACTTCGACCGACCCCCTGCATTTCCCGTGGCTGGGCTTCTCGAAACACCTCACACAGCCCGTTTCGAGGAAACCGATTCGAGCACAGGGTTCGAGAACCGGACAGTCAGAGACGGGTTCTTTCGTCCGGGATTCTCCAGATGGGGCGCGACTCTTGGGTCTCGGCTCCTCATGCGGGTCACCTTGACGAAGATTAGAACGCTCCCTACTTCCCTAAGCAAGGCTCAGGGCTCGACAATCGAGGAGATTTCAGTCCCGGACGCTCCAGCCAGCACAAGATCGACCTCCCCGAGCCGCCACCATCGCGGAGCACACACCGTTCCCGTCAGGGGTGCGGGGTCAGGCCGTGTTTTATTGGATCTTACCTACGTGAAGTGGGTACTGCCAGGCACCCAATTTGGAAACCATGGGAAATCTGGGAAACTTGATTCTCCTCGCAGCTATCCTAGTTCGCCCAGATTAAGTGCGTGGCCAGTTCTCTCCGGACCTTCACCGACGTAAACAGCCCTGGTTGCTCCGGCATCTCGCATCCCCTTGAAGCCGCCGACCTTTATCACCCGTTACTGCGAGCAGACACCACCATCGACGGGCAGCGTGTGGCCGGTGACGTACCGGGCCTCGTCGGAGAGCAGCCAGACCACGGCGTCAGCGATCTCTTCCGGCTGGCCGATCCGCCCCATCGGGACGAAAGCGGCGTAGCTGTGCGGGTCGCCGCCCGTTCCCTTCGCCAGTAGCGGCGTTTCGACCGGGCCGGGGCCGACTGCATTCACCTGGGGCCGATAAGGGGCCGGGAGTCGTTTTCTTGTCTGTCGGAGCGACTGTCGCTATCCTCAGCCCGAACGATGAGCCCCGACCCCTTATCCCTGCCTATCTACTCCTGAAGGCCAGGACGCCGATGGCGTGCGCGACGGGCTGCGTCTGGTGGAGCCAAACAGCCAGCTCATGGGTCATGCCGCGGGCGCCGCGGCTTTCACCTCGGCGCGCGCGCCTCCTGCGTAGGTTTCGAAGTTCTTGTTAAAGAGCCCGGCAAGCTCTATCGCCGTGGCGTCGTATGCGGCCTTGTCGGCCCAACTGTCGCGCGGACGCAGGATCTCCGCGGGCACGCCCGAGCACTCGGTGACGATGTCGAAGCCGAAGATCGGATCGCGCTCCGTCTTCGCGCTCGCGAGCGTCCCGCTATAGATCGCGTCGATGATGGCGCGCGTGTTCTTCAGGCTGATGCGTTTTCCGACGCCGTACGCACCGCCGCCCCATCCCGTATTCACGAGCCAGACGCGCGCGTTGTGCTTGCGCATTTTCTCCGCGAGCAGCTCGGCGTACTTGCTCGGATGCCAGACGAGGAACGGCCCGCCGAAGCACGGTGAGAACGTGGCCTGTGGTTCGTTCACGCCCATCTCAGTCCCCGCGACTTTTGCAGTGTAGCCGCTGATAAAGTGATACATTGCGTGCGCCGGTGAGAGCGCGCTGACCGGCGGCAGCACACCAAACGCGTCGCACGTGAGGAAGATCACGTCGGTCGGATGGCCCGCGGTGCAGGGCACTTTGGCGTTGTGGATGAACTCGATCGGGTACGCGCCGCGCGTGTTTTCCGTGATTCTCGTGTCGGTGAAATCAACGTCACGATCCTCGTCGAGCACCACGTTCTCCAACACGGCGCCGAAGCGCAGCGCCTGAAAGATCTCCGGTTCGCTCACGGGGGTGAGATTGATCGCTTTCGCGTAGCAGCCGCCCTCGATATTGAAGATGCCGTGGTCGCTCCAGCAGTGCTCGTCATCGCCGATGAGGTACCGTTTCGGATCGGCGGAGAGTGTGGTCTTGCCCGTGCCGCTAAGGCCGAAGAGCAGCGACGACGCGCCGGTCTTCTTGTCCGCCGTGGCCGAGCAGTGCATCGACAGCACGCCACGTTTCGGCGCCAAATAATTCATCACCGTGAAGACGCCCTTCTTCATCTCGCCGGCGTATTCGGTGCCGAGGATGACGAGTTCTTTGTCCTCGAGACTGAGGTCGATGCTCGTCGTCGAACCCATCCCCGTGGTGAGGCGATTCGCGGGGAAAGCACCGGCATTGTAGATGACGAAGTCGGGCGTGCCGAAGTTTGCGAGTTCATCGCGCGTCGGGCGGATAAGCATGGTGTGCATAAAGAGCGCGTGATACGGCAGCGAGCAGATGACGCGTACTTTGATGCGATACTTCGGATCCCACCCGGCGAAGCCATCGAAGCAGTAGAGCCGCTCGCGCGTGTTGAGGTAATCGACTGCGCGCTGGCGATTGATTTGGAAGGTGTGCTCGTCGAAGGGGATGTTCACGGGCCCCCACCAGATGTCGTTTTCCGACGCGGGATTCTTGACGATACGCTTGTCCTTCGGCGAGCGGCCGGTCTTCGCGCCGGAGTAGGCGACGAGCGCGCCATTCTCCGCGATGCTCGCGTCCTTCTCGTAGCGTATCGCGTGTTCGTAGAGCGCACTGGGCCGGAGGTTGCTATGGACTTCAGTTACATTGAGGCCATGTTCGGCGAGGCTGAATGGTTTCATGATCGGCTCCGTTGATTGTTGTAAGAAAGCTCAGAAATGCACAGCTAGATGATTTTGCGTCTCTTCGGCAGGGCCGAGGGAAGGCAATGGCGCTGCTGGATGAGCTTCGCGAGTGCGGCTCGCTGATCGTCTTCACCGTGGGTCGGAACCACGCTTTGTCCGCCCCCCGAGAAAAGAGCATGCGATGACTCCCTGCCCATGGCCCGCACCGGTTGACGCGCGCCCACGGGCCTAGGAGCTTGCGAGTTCGTGATACTCCGGATACCAGATGAAGTCGTCCAGCACCGAATCGATGGCCTGGTCGGGGATCATCCGGCCCAGGTTCAGCCGGCGCGCCTCGCGGATGACGTCGGCGGCGATGGTCCGGGCGACTCGCCGCAGATGGCTCTGGTCGGGATAGATCCGGCCGACGGCCAGGTCCTCTTCGCTGACACACGAGGCAAGAGTCTCGGCAGCGATCAGGAACATCGACTCGCTCACCTCGTGGGTTTCGGCGAGGATTGCCCCCAGGCCGATTCCCGGAAAGATGTAAACGTTGTTGGCCTGGCCGATGTGGCGGACCGATCCGCCGAACTCGAGCGGGCCGAAGGGACTGCCCGTGGCCACGATGGCCCGTCCGTCCGTCCAGTGCAGGGCCTCGTAAGGGCTGCACTCGATCTTCGAGGTGGGATTGCTCATGGGCAGGATGACCGGGCGTTCGACGTGCCGGGCCATCTCGCGGATCACTGCTTCGCTGAAGACCCCGGGACTGCCCGTCGTGCCGATCAGTACGGTCGGCTTGACCCGCGCGACGACCTCGAGCAGAGGGAAGGGACCGTCGCCGGAGAACTCGTAGTGGTCCACGTCCTCGCGCGTCCAGCAGAATTCGCTCTTGTAAGGATCGCGCTCGTCGCGCCGGTTGAAGACCAAGCCCTGCGAATCGACCATCGCCTGGGCCCGGCGAGTCGTGGTCGCGTCGGCGCCATCCTTGGCGATGCCGCTCTTCACAAGTCGAGCGATGCCGACGCCGGCCGCCCCGGCCCCGAGATAGACGATGCGCTGGTCGGCGAGCCGCCCATGCGTGATCCGCAGCGCAGAGAGAATGCCCGCCAGCGTGACCGCCGCGGTCCCCTGGATGTCGTCGTTGAAGCAGGGAATCCGCTTGCGATAGCGATCCAGAAGCATCAATGCAGTATTCTTGTGAAAATCTTCCCATTGCAAGAGCGCGTGCGGGAAGACCCTGCGCACGCCGTCGACGAAGGCCTCGATGAACTCCTCGTACTTCTCACCCCGCAGCCGGCGCTGGCGATAGCCCCGGTAGAACGGGTCGGCCAGTAGCTCGACGTTGTCGGTGCCGACGTCGAGCGAGATCGGCAGGCAGAGCGCCGGGTGGATACCCCCCGCGGCGGTGTAGATCGCAAGCTTGCCGACCGGGATTCCCATGCCGCCGGCGCCCTGGTCGCCAAGGCCCAGGATCCGCTCGTTGTCGGTGACCACGATCAGGCGGACGTCGAGGTTGGGTGCGTTGCGCAGCACCGAGGGGATGTCCTGGACGTCCTCGGGCGTGATCCAGAGACCGCGTGGATTGCGGACGATATGGCTGTAGAGCTGGCAGGCCTTGCCCACCGTCGGGGTGTAGACAATCGGCAAGAGCTCACCGAGGTTCTCGCTCAGGACCCGGTAGAAGAGCGTTTCGTTGCGGTCTTGCAGTGCGGCCAGCCCGATGTATTTTTCCAGGTTGTCGGCCTTGGCCTTGAGTCGCTCGAGCTCGAGTGCCACCTGCTGCTCGATGGTGAGCCGGGCATGGGGCAGCAGACCGCGCAGGCCGAGCCGGTCGCGCTCGGGGCGAGAGAATGACGCCTCCTTGTTGAGCAGCGGATCGCGCAGCAGCCGCGTCCCCCGCAGCGCCGGTTCAAGCTCTTCCGTCGATCCTGTTCGAGCCTCGTGATCTGAATACCGTCTGGACGACGACATGCCTGGTTCTCCGACAAGACCGGCGGGCGAGTTCATCCTTGCGCCCTCGATCCAACCTCGAGGGGCTGTTGTCGTCGCAATCCGCCGGCGAATCCTCCCGCTGATCCGTCCTGAACGATTATGACGCCTCCGCGACGACAAATCACGGGTCAGCCACCGAATCATCCACCCTGAGGCAACTGGCCTTTCCTCCCGTACGTCTTACGAGGGGAGCGCGCCACTGCGGCGACGTCCACCGAGCGGATGGAACCTGGCGTGCGGACCCCTTAGCCGGTGCCGCGCTTGGTGGCACGACTGGTCCCGTTTTCCAGCTTGCTCAAGCGTTGCTCGAGCAGGTCCAGGGAAGCGTTTTCGTCCTCAGCGGTGTGCGGCTGGTCGGACGGAGGTGCGGGGCCGTCCTTGCGGATCCGCTGCGCGGGCTGTTCCAGACGCCTGAGCCGTTCCTCGATCTCCGAGATCCGGGCATCCAGCTCAGCATGTCGACCTGAGCCGGATGGGGACTCGCCCGGACGGGCTGCGGGGAACGGCAGCGTCGGTGGAATCATCGCTCTCATCCAGTCCATGGGCGCCAGGAAGGGAGCCAGGCGGGTCGGCTGCTGCATCTGTTCGAGGATGGACAGCGACTGCCGCAGATAGCTTCGAAGGAAGTCCAGCACCAGGTCGTTGGCCTGGAGGATCGCGTGCAGCATCGCCACGGGAAACATCTCCATTTTCTCGGGATGGCGCTCCAGCAGGATCTGGGTAAGGATCGACCGGGTCAGGTCCTCGCCGGTCCTGCTGTCGCGAACCTCGATCTTCTTGCCCCCGAGGACCAGGTCTTCCAGGTCCTGAAGCGTGATGTAACGGCGGGCCTGGCGGTCGTACAGCCGGCGATTGGGATAGCGCTTGATGGAGACGACTTCAGGAGCAGAAGTGCCCACGGCTCACTCCCCCAAGAGAGGCTCTTGGCAGCGCCCGCGACCCGCTGCCTGGCCGACGTGAGGTCAGCTCAAACTGGCTCATCGTGATTTCACGCTTGCACCATGATTTCATTGTAGGAAGAACCATGATGCAACTGCAATATAGACTTGTCGCCCGTTCTCGCCAAGTCCACAAGTTCCCAGGCACTCACCGGCTTTTGGCTCCTTGTTGCAAATGCAGCATTTGCGCCTTGACAAGGCTCTTCCTTGCAGCCAGTATAGAGCGCTAGGAAGGATCTTTCGCGCGAGGTTTCTCTTGCCCGCCAGAGGTGGGTCCGGGTGGCCTCGCATGAGTCGTCGACAGGAAGCACCCAGATATTGGATGGTGTCTCATCGTTACGTCACGTCGTCCGAGTGAGGATGGACCATGTTCGAGCAGATCTTCGACGAGTATCGCAAGGCGGTTGATTCGTCGTTCAACATGCAGCGAGAAATGTACCGTCAGTGGATGAACGGGTGGCCGGTCAAACCGCCGGATGTCACGAAGGCTGTCGATCGGGGGGAGGTCAAGGACGAGATCCGTTCCTACCAAAAAAAATGGAGCCAGACCCTGGCGGAGGCCATGGAGACGCATCGCGAAGCGCTCACTCAGCAGTACAAGAGCGGTATCGACGCGATCGCGTCGGCGTATCGCATGACCGAAGCGCGGACGCCCGAGGAATACTGGCGATTGACCCAGGAATTCTGGCGGAAGAGCATCGATTCGTACAAGACGACGTTCGAGGCTCAGAGCAAGTACGTCGAGGGCCTGGCCCAGATGTGGCTGGAGATGGTAACCCGAGGAAAGGTGTGAGGCGCCGACAATACGCTTCCTCGACGCGGGAGCGATCCCGCGAGTCGGGCCCGGAACGGGCGGCATCAGAGCGTGGGTGGGCGAGCGGGGCGGGGCGAGAAGCCGCCCGCTATGGCCCGCGGGTCAATGGCGAGAGCTCAAGGGCACGCTGGCCGAATCGATGTGTCGCGCGATCGAGTTCGAGGAGTCTCGGATCATGACACCGGCCTTGATGGATCTGGTCCTCGAGCAGCAGAAAACCGCCCTGAGCGAATCATTCCGGCTCTTACAGGGCGTCTGCAACGTCCCGCGGATGTTGCGGCGCGCGGGGCACAACCGTGGGTTCACCACCGCACACCGTGTGGTCTACACCGAAGGGCCCATGCGACTGCTCCAGTTTCATCGGGAATCCCCTCCGGTCTGGGCCGAGCCGCTGCTCATCTGCTCGGCCCCCGTGAGCCGGCCGTACATTCTGGATCTTGGCGCCAGTCGCAGCGTGGTCCGGCAGATGCTCGCCGCGGGATTCGACACCTACCTGATCGATTGGGGCGTCGCGACTGCGGCTGACCGGGGCACGAGGCTCTGTGACCTTGCCGACCGGATGCTGAAAAACGTCGTCCAGCTCATCCGCAACAGGTCGAGAATGCCCCATTTCCACCTCATGGGATAC
Source organism: Isosphaeraceae bacterium (assembly GCA_049579985.1). Lineage (GTDB taxonomy): Bacteria > Planctomycetota > Planctomycetia > Isosphaerales > Isosphaeraceae > Aquisphaera. Next base: position 10,085 of record JBAUOX010000885.1, read on the forward strand.
TGCCTGGGAGGCACGCTCGCAACGATCTTCACAGCGCTTTACCCCAGCGTGGTGAAAGACCTGGTGCTGATGTCGGCGCCCATCGACCTTGACGGCGATAACACTCTTCTGAAGGCCTGGGCCAACCAGGACTGTTTCGACGTGGACTTGTTCATCGATGCGTTCGGGAACTGTCCGGGCATCTTCCTGCGGTCGTTCTTCGCCCTCCTCGATCCCGTACGCAATCTCTACGGCAAATTCGTTGACCTGGCGGGCAGAATGCACGATGAGGAGTTCGTCGAAAGCTTCGTGGCGCTCCAGCAATGGGCAAACGCTCAGGGCTCGGTCGCCGGCGAGGTGTTCCGCGACGTCGTGAAATTGCTCTACCAGCGCAATTTGCTGGCACGGGGCCAGCTCGTGATCGAGGGCGCCCCGGTGCGGCTGGACCGGATCACCTGCGCCGTCCTGCTGCTGACGGCCACCGCCGACCAACTGGTCACGCCGCTGTCGACCATGGGACTGGTGCCGCGCATCTGCTCGCGCGACGTCAAGAGCATGTCGCTGGAGGGAGGTCATGAAAGCCTGGCCGTCAGCTCGAAGGCCCACCAGACCTTCTGGCCCGAGGCGGCGCAGTGGATCGCCGACCATTCGACACCCAGGACCGGTCCCTGGATCAGACCGGGCGAGAGTGCCTCTGGCCGGCCGGAGTTTGTTTTCGCGAAGAAGGTCGATCCGGCAAGCAAGTGTTCCCGGGAACCGACGGCCTGAGTGCTTGGGCCGTGGCTCGCCGCTCCAGTGGTTCGCGGATCCGTCGGGGTGGGAGAGGTGATCATGAACATTCAGGGGAAATGTGCGATTGTGACAGGCGCCGCCAGCGGCATCGGGCAGGCGGTTGCCTTCGAACTTGCCGAGCGAGGCGCCAGGGCAGTCGCGCTAGTCGACCGCTCGGAAGACGTTCTCAGGGTTGCCCGGATGATCAATGATCGGATGGAGACCCCGCTCGCCGAAGCCATGATTGGCGACACGACCGACGAGGAGTTCCGGCGCAAGACGTTCGACCTGATGTGCGCCAAGTACGGTCCTCCGGCGGTCTGCGTGCCCGCGGCCGGCATCACGCGTGACCAGCTTGCCGTCAAGGTGGACAAACAGACCGGCAAGGCCGAGATCTATCCGGTCGGGAATTTCCGGCAGGTCCTGGAGGTCAACCTCGTTGCACCGGTTTACTGGGCGATGGAGTTGATCGCCCGGATCGCCGAGCACCGCAAAGCCCACGGCGTGGGCCGATGGCAACCCTCGGAAGGGATCCAGGGGACGGTCATCTTCATCGGCTCGATCTCGTCGGCGGGCATCCCCGGCCAGGTCTCCTACTCCTCCACCAAGGCCGCCCTCGAAGGCGCTGCGGCTACCCTGGGTAAGGAGGCCGTTTACCACGGAGTCCGCTGCGCCGTCATTCACCCGGGCTTCACCGACACTCCGATGGTCCGGGCGCTGGGGCAGGAGTACATCGAGAAGAACATCCTCCCCTACACGCAGCTCAAGCGGCTGATCGATCCCGCCGAAATTGCGGACGCGATTTACTTCATGATCTGCAACTCGGCCGTCAGCGGCGAGCTCTGGGCCGACGCCGGCTGGCACCCGCAGGCGTGACGGCATACGCGTGCCTGGTGGTGATGTCGTGGCGATCACGCATTCCAGATCGTCGGTTATTCCGCGGCGGGTTCATCCGGAAACTTCCCCAGCAGCCGGTAGATGTTGATGAGCGCCCGGTCGATCATCGTCTCGCCAGCGCCCAAGGCGATCGGGGAGACCCGGGGATCGGCGCCATAGCCCCCTTCGGAGGCGGCCTCGATCGTCGGGAAGTAGAGCTGGTGGCCGTTGCAGTAGCCGAATACGAGCACCCACGGCAGGTACGCGCGCTGGCGGAGCCGCAGGGAATGCTGGCAGAATGGCTCGCCAGAGAGACCCACGATCGCCAGCTCACCGTTGAGCACCACGGTTGTCACCTCGGGTCTCACACCACTCTCGAACTCGTGAACGAAGTTGCGGATCAGCTCGGGGAAGAAGGACTGCGCGTAGAGCAGGAACGTGATCGAGCTCTTGAAATTGACCCTGGTCGTGAACGTGAAGCGATCGATCTTGCCGGCAACAGAAGGCCGTCGCGGCACAGTGGTCGCAATTTCACGGGTCAGCTCCAGCACCTGCGCGCCTAGCAGTTCCCCATAGCTTTTCGGATCGCGTTTTCCATCCGGCGGATTGGCGCTCTGGTCGCCCGCGGCGCCCTGGATGAAGACGCAAGGGACCTTCAGCTCCTTCTCGACCATCGCCTGGAGGCTGCCTGGGTAATCCGCGGAGAACTTGAGAACGTCGGCCGCCGTCAAGACCGGATGAGCCGTGTAATGGACCAGGACGGCAAGAGGCGAACCATCCTGGCCATCGAAGCGAATCACCGTCAGCCGGGGATCGGTTGGCCTTTCGGCACGTTTGGTATGACGATTCCGGTTCAGGCCGAGATCGCGTGAGCCCACGCCGAGCCGGGCGGGCCGGCGATTCGCGTCGGCCTCGAGAATCGCTGCAATGATGCGTTCGGGAAGCTCCTTCGAGTAGGCAACCGCATCATCGAACTTCCCCTTGCCGAAACCTGGCTGATCGGTCAGTTCGATCACCGGACCGTGATGGGTGTGGCTGCCGCAAATGAGCACATTCGCAATGCCTCTGAGTGCGATGGCCTGGCGAATCCGGTCCATCATGGCGGGAGTCGGCCCGCGGCCCAGGTCCATGCCGACGATGGCGAGCTTGGCCTGACCGGCCTCGATCACCAGCGCCTTGGCCCGCAAGGGGTCGAGAACGCCGCCGGAAAGACGGTCGTGCCGGGCGCCATAGCCCCACAAGGGCGCCGGCTTACCCGGAGTGATATCCCGTTGGGCCACGCCCACCTTGAAGCTCGAGGACGGATCGTTTGATGAATCGCGTGCGACTGGGCCTGGCGAATCGGCGGACGCGCTCGGTCCTTTGTCGGCCCGAGCCGTCGTGACCAGCAGACAGAGTGCGACAAGAGTCCAGCCGCCCAGCGAGCTCCGGATGAGCCCGAGTCGTCGTTTG
>JBAUOX010000886.1:0-5216 GCA_049579985.1 Isosphaeraceae bacterium
GGACGTCGGTTTTTCCTGTGTCGCGGTCAGGTCCGTGCTGATCCGGCCAGGAAGATCGCCGGGTTCGATCTCGCGTTTCGTGGCGAAGAGGACTGCCCGCTCGATCGCGTTGCGCAGCTCGCGAAGGTTGCCTGGCCATGCGTAGCTCGAAATTGCGGCCCGGGCCGCGGCCGAGAAGCCGTCTAGCTTGTGTCCGGTCTGACGGCTGAAAAAGGCAAGCAAGTGATTGGCCAGATCGACCCGATCACTACGCAGACGCAAAGGCGGCAGCGTGAACTCGACGACATTGAGCCGGTACAGCAGATCGTCGCGAAATCGGCCGCTTGCTGCCTCGGCCTCAAGGTCGCGGTTGGTCGCGGCGATCAGGCGGACGTCGGCGGTTTGCGTCCGGGTCTCACCCACGCGCTCATACTGGCGATCCTGGAGAAACCGCAGTAGCTTGGGCTGCAATGCCAGCGGCAAGTCAGCGACTTCGTCGAGAAACAGGGTCCCGCCCGTCGCGGCAGCCACTTTCCCGGACGTGTCGCGCACCGCCCCCGTGAATGCGCCCCGGACGTGCCCGAACATCTCGCTTTCCAGCAGCTCGCTGCTCAGGCTGGGACAGCTCACCGTGACGAACGGACCGTTCGACCTGCGGCTCCAGCCGTGAAGCCGCCTGGCCAGCACTCCCTTGCCGGTCCCGCTCTCGCCCTTGATCAAGACAACCGCGTCGCTGGCGGCAACGCGGCGGGCCTGCTCGAGAATCGTTGCAAGCTGGGGGTCAGGGCTCTCGAGCACGGCTTCGGGCACCTCGCGCCGGACCTGTTCTTCGAGGTTGGCGACCCGCTGGTGCAGGCTCCGGATCCGCACCACGCGCTCCAGCACCGCGCGGACCTGGGCCGGCGTGAACGGCTTGGGCAGAAAGTCGAACGCGCCTCGCCGCATGGCTTCCACCGCGCGATCGATGCTGCCATGAGCCGTGATGATCACGACCGGCAGGTCCGGCCGGCCGCGAAGAACCTGTTCCATCAGCTCAATGCCCGACTCCGTGCCCAGCATCAGATCGACGAGCAAGGCATCGCAAGACGCCTGCCGAAGCTTCAAAAGCGCGCCGGCCGAGTCGCTGGCCTCCGCCGCCGTGTGGCCCATGGCCTCGAGGGCGACCCTCAGCGTCTGGCGAATGTGTGGTTCGTCGTCAACAATGAGGATGTGCATGGCAGGACCGACCACGGATCGTGTGCGAGTTCTTGGCAGTCTATTGTGGCACACGCGGGCCGGCAAAGGGAATCGGGCCGATTTCTCCGTGGTTGGGGCAGAACCGGCTCAACGTTTGGTGCAGGACGTGTCGATCAGCGTTGGAGAGGCGGAAGTCGCGTTCCCTGCTGGAAGTCGCGATGATACGATTGGTGCAATGCATTCTTTGGCGGTCTATGAGGAACTGCCGATCACCATGTCCACTTCGATGGAGGTCCCGAGGGTTCCCACGACATTCACCCGAGTTCTTATGAGAGCTGATGATGCCCAGGGCCCACAAGACCACTCGTCGCACCCTGCCCAGCCCTCCCGCACCGCCCGTGCCGGCGACCTGCGTCGACCGGCTGTTAGGAGACCTCCGGGTCCTGATCGAGGCCGCCCGCTCGGTCAACTCGGCGCTGGTCGGCCTCTACTGGCACATCGGCAAACGCATCCGCGAGGACGTGCTCCAGGAGAAGCGGGCGGAGTACGGCGAAGCGATTGTTTCGACAGTGTCGAAACAATCGCGCTGGAGCCACTTCGTCGAGATCCTGCCGCTCAAAGATCCTCTCGCCTTCGTGTGCGGTGGTCGAGATCCTCAAAACGGTTCCGCTTCCTCGAGGCCGTAAGCAGAGCTCTGCCACGAACCAGGGGGCATCGAACATGAGCGACATCCCTGAGCTGATCGGTGAATACTGTGCGATCGTCGAGCAGGAGCGCAAGCTCGACGAGCGAAAGCAGGATCTGAGGCGGAGGATTCTCCAAGCGCTCGTGGCTGGGAACCTGAAACAGTCACGTTCCGAGCACGGATCGGCAGAGCGGAAGACGCGGTTCACGCTCAGGCCGATCCGGGCGGAGGTGCTGGGATTGCTCGATCGCGAAGACCTCTTTCCGTTCGCTCAGTTCACCGGTCCCAAGATCAAGACACTGCTCGTGCCCAAGTACGGTCGCGAGCGGCTGCTTCCTCTCTTCGATATCCACCGCACGGAGTACCTCGTCGTGAAAAGTTCGGAGCCAGGTCGCTGATCTGTTGCGGTTGGAGCCTGTTTCTTCGGATGACCAGATTCATCCTCAATCCGTCTGGAGCCGGTGCACGGCGGCCGGATCAGGCGGTACCTGGCGCCATCGTTCTTGGCGGCGATCGATGAGCCGCGCGATGAAGGCCTCGTACTCCTCGTCGGACCGGCGTTTCCTGGGGTCCCAGCGCACGCCCTTCTCCCAGTTGCAGCGGCCATGGACGATCCCCAGGTTGTTCGGATCGTCGGTGCCGCCCCGGCTCCGCGCCCGGATGTGCTCGAGCGTGGCACCCTCTCCTGTCCTGATATCGAAGGCGAGCGGGCCGTTGCAGATCAAGCACTTGCCCGCCCAGCTCGGCCCGACCCGACGGAAGCTGGAATCGGTTTCGGCAACGCGGCTCAATCGTTCAGCGGGTGTCATGGAGTGCCTCCCGGACCATGAGGAACTCGCCCACGTTCTCGAGCGTCAACAGGCCGACGGTTGCTCCCTGGTCCACGACCTGGAGGCAGGGGCCCTGCCCTGCCCTCAGCCGCGCCACGGCAGCGACCAGCGGGCTGGAGGCCTCGACACTGGAGATTCCCGTCTTGGCATGATCGCCGGCCAGGGCGTCACGACCGGCGCGCGCCAGACCGGTCATCAGGTCGGACCGGGTCAAGAGGCCCTGGAACGAGTGGTCCGTTGTCGAGACGATCGGAAAATCATGCTGTGTTCCCGCCAGCAGCAGGTCGGCGGCATGGCCAAGGCTGTCGAACGGCATCAGCGTGTGGTACTCGGTCAGCATGGCCGTGCGGACGGGAACATCCTTCAGAGCGATTCGCTCCTCGACCTGAGTGGCCTCGGCCTCGGCGCCGATCCAGACAAAGAGTGCGATAAAGAGTAAGAGGAAGTACTGAGGAACGCAAAGCCCCAGCAGTCCAAAGCCGATGGCCATGAACTGGCCGATCGAGGCCGCCAGCCGGGTCGCCCGGGAATAGGGAAGACGCATTGCCAGCAGTGCGCGCAGAACCCGGCCGCCGTCCATCGGAAATGCGGGCAGCATATTGAACCCGGCCAGGAACGCGTTCACCTCGAGGATCTTGGGCCAGAACCGGGTCTGGACCAGATGCTGCGGATCACCGACGTCGCCGGGGAACCGAACCTGGAAAACGAAAAAGAGCAGGCCGACGATAACGACGTTCACCGCAGGTCCGGCCAGCGCGATCAACAACTCCTGGACTGGCCGTTCGGGAATGCGCTGCAGCCGCGCCACGCCGCCGATCGGCAGGAGCGTGATATCGGTGGTTCGCACACCGAACCCGCGGGCCGTCAGCGCGTGGCCCAGTTCATGCAGGACCACGCAGCCGAAGAGGCTAAGAATGAATCCTCCACCCTCAAGGGCCGTGAGCAGGTTGTGGCTCTCCACCCAGTAGCCAAGCACGAGGGAAGCGATCAGAATGACGAACGTCCAGTGAACGTAGATCGGGATGCCTGCAACCCGACCGAGCTTCCACGACCACGACATGCTCGACACCTCGATACCACGAAGAAAGCCGCTCTGGCTCTCACGAAGCAGCCCGGCAATCACAATCACAAGCGCGATCACCACGACCAGACGCCCGCGCACGTTGATCGGGACGACCGTTGATTCTAACCGATCGCCCGGGCTCACCGCACCCGTTCCATGAGGCATGCCACCTCATGAGTTGACAGGAACGGGCCATGAACTAGATTCAGAATGCAAGGTGGACCTTCCCCGGAATGAGGATTGCACAGTCTGGCCGAGAAAGTCGGTCGGGCGTGGGGAAGCTGGGTCAAGGGAAGATTGCCTCGGTTACGACTCCGATTCCCGCATCCCAAGTCGTGGCGCTGTGAGACGGATCATGGACGCTCGAGGAAAAACGCAGATCTGCTTCTCCACCGTGGCAGGCTCGGAGCCCGTCGCCGGGGCTCAGTCCGCTGCGCCCCTGCTCCTTTACCTGATCGTCGTCCGTGGCGGTATTCCGGGAACGATGCTTCGACTGGGCCAGAAATCCAGCAGCCTCGGCCGCTCGGCCGAGAACACATTTCAGTTCCACGACAGCACGGTGTCGCGGCGGCACGCCGTGATCTCGATCGACGCCGCGGGAACTGCCTGGTTGACGGATCTGGGCAGCACCAACGGTACGTTAGTGAATGGCCGGCGCATCGCCATGCAGACACCGGTCCAGGTTGGGGACGGGTCGCGGATCCAGCTCGGATCGTCAACGCTCCTCAAATATCTGAAACTTGATCCGTGTGAGGAGGGGTTTCAGCGCGATCTGTACGAGCGGTCAGTCCGCGACAATCTCACGGGGCTCTACAATCGAGGCTACTTCCTCAGCCAGATCGGCCCGCTCGCCGAGTTGAATTCCCTGTGCGAGCTCGGCTTGGCCCTGATCCTCGTGGACCTCGATCATTTCAAGCGGATCAATGACACCCATGGGCACGATGTGGGCGACCTCATCTTGCGCGAGGTGGCCGACGTGCTCCGTGAAGCGACCCGCGCCGAGGACCTGGTTGCCCGCTACGGCGGCGAAGAGTTCATCCTGGCCTTGCCGAGCTGCTCCCTGGAGCAAGCGACCGAGCGGGCTGAATGCATCCGCAGCCGCCTGTCCAGCCGCCTGGTCGATGCTTCGCAGGCCCGGGTCGGCGTGACCGCAAGTCTGGGCCTCTCATTTGCTCCCGCGGGCCGGGTTCGCGATGTCGCTGCGCTCATCACGGCTGCCGACGAGGCGCTTTACGTGGCCAAACGGTCCGGGCGTAATCGGGTGATCACGTCTGCGGCAACCCACCAGGAATTCCACCGCAAGACCGAATCCGCCGACGCTTTCGTGCTGTTCTAGCCGACTCCAGCAGGCACGGCAACAGGCTTTCGCAACGGGTTGTAAGGCACGCTATGATCGAGTTGAGCAAGACGTCGGGGCGACGCTGAACCCGATCGAGATCGATTGCCGGGAAACACAACATGGCGCAGCCATCCCCGACCTCTG
>JBAUOX010000887.1:0-1782 GCA_049579985.1 Isosphaeraceae bacterium
AGGATCTCACCGGTATCGGGATTGCTCAGCCGCACCGTCTGCTCGAAGACCTTGCCGGTCTCAATCCGCCCACATGCCCGCTTCTTGCCCGTGAATTCCCAGTGCAGCGTCGCGGCGTGCTGACGAACCACGAAGAAAGCCTCGCGGCGTGCGATCCCGAACAAGAAACCGGTCGTGCAGAAGTTGCGGTCGTCGATCCAGACGTCCTTGGCACGGACGATCTCCAGGATCTGGCCCAGCAGCGACCGCTCTTGTGCATGGCCGTCCTCGCAGAGGACCACATCGGTGACGAGCATCAGGCTCGGGTCGAGCACGACCAACGCCTGACCCGGCAAGGCCCCGGCGCGGATCGTGCGCAACTCCTTGATGCGGTGCTCCGTGCCAGCGAGATGATTTCCGTCAAGAATCTTGATGCGATAGCCCGGCAACAGTGGGGGGAGGGCGCCGCCCATCGTCGTGACGACCGTCTCCAACCGTTCTGCCGTGGCGCCGACCATCGCGGCCGAGATGCCGGTCTCGAGGTTGTCGAGTTTGTTATAGACCGACTTGAGCGACACGCCGATGGTCTTGGCACGGGCGTGATAGGCGGAGTTGACGGCGGGCTGAATGCGGTTGACCACCAAGCCCATCAGGTCAACGACCGAGGAGAAGAGGAGCGTGCGCGTGTACTGGAGTTCAGCGGCGTTCGCGAACAATTCGTCCAAGAACCGCGGCGAGAGTGTGTTTTCTAGAAGGCCCCGGACCATGACCGAGACGGGGCTGTCCTGGACAAATCGCTCGAAAACGTCATTGAGCAGCATCAGGGTCGCCTCCCTGCAAAGTTGGTAACTCCTTGGAAAGCGACAGCTTAGCACACTCATACGGTCACCTTCAAACGGCTGCGTGGACGTTCCTACGTTGACATTGGCCCCCACTCGTGTGTTGATTGCGTGTATCGGTCCGGCGAAGGACGTGACGGCAGCCACAGTGGGCGTGGCGTTGGGACCTGGGTAACGGAAGCGCTGCGCGCGTCGGTCACATCGACCGAAGCCATTCGCTCCGATGGGCGTTACTTCGAAGCCAGTGCCTCTTGCTGTGCAGACCGCGCACCGCTGAACTGGCGGACTCCCTGGACGGTCATTCGGCTCCGGGCTTCATTTTCCGAGCCGATGGGGGATATCATAACGGGCAGGAAGGAGGTTGACGACATGTCGAGCCTGTTGACACTTGCGGGCGTATACCGCGATGGCAAAGTCGAGTTCGCGGAGCGGCCCGCTGGGGTGGGCGAGGACGTCCCGGTGCTGGTGACCTTCCTCCCCGCGAACCAGGGGAGCGAGTCCGAGCCATCGGCTCATGCGGCCGAGGAGGCTCGGCGGGCGGCGCGCGAGCGGTTCCTGGCCCGCTTGAAGCAAGGAATGCCTTTCGGCGGACCGCCGTATCCCAAGCGCGAGGAACTTTATGACCGATTCGATCGCCGCGACGAAAATCCTTGTTGATACCAATATCCTGATTTATGCCGCCGACCTCCAGGCCGGAGACAAGAATCTCAGGGCTGTGGAACTGGTTGACGATCTGACGGCACAAAACCGCATGGTCATGACCAGACGATAACAGCGCGACAGGGAAAAGTCGCTCATGTCGGCCTGATGGAGTCGTGGTAACAGACTCAAAAAGGCCGCCTTCGCGCGCAGAGTTTTGAGCATCGGCTCGAACAGGTCCAGCCCCTCGATATCGACGCCGGCTTGCAGGCAAGGCAACAGAATCCGGCCCGTGCCGCAGGCGATGTCCAGCACTGGGCCACTC
>JBAUOX010000888.1:0-3602 GCA_049579985.1 Isosphaeraceae bacterium
CTTCTCCGAGGCCACGCTCGCCGTGCCACTCATCGTCGGCTACGCTTACCAAAAGGGGGCGTGGCGGGACCGGCCGGCCAGTCGATGGTCGACTCTCCTTGACTCGGTCCGTGAAGTCTCCGCATGATTGACACCCGCAATGAAGGCCCCGCAGCTTCCGTTTCTCGCCATGTGAAATAGTAGCGGCGCCTTTTGCTCCTCCAAGGACGTCGCGGGCGTCGCCCGCCAGGATGAGGCGTGCCCGCAGCCGCTCGATGTCCTGGGCGGTGGCGGTACCGGCCGCCCGGATCAGATGCTCGTAAGGGTTGCGACCAGATTCCTGCGCTTCGATGACGAAAACTCTGAAACTCCAGGCTCCCGCGACGCCTGGACTCGCCCCGCCGTGATTATCAACAGCTCACCGGCCACGCCTTCCCCGCTCCCCCACCACGAATTGGCCACCGGCATCATTGTTGGGCTCGGGCCAATGGGCTGTTCGGCATCGACGTGGGCTCGGCGGCGCCCGGGTAAGGGCAGTGCCGGCAACCGTTGCCGCAGCAGTAGCCCCGTCGCCTCAAGAAATCGGCCGTGAACACGTCGTATCCCGTGACAGGATCGGTATAAGTGGGCAGGTTGCTCGCGCAAGCGTGCGCATGCAGCTCCCGGATCAGCACCGTTTCCCGGAGCCCGGAGTAGCTCACCCAGGCTTTGCCGCGGTGGCCGGCCGAATATCCGTGCAGGATTTCGCCCAGGATCTCAACCGTCTCCACGATGGTGGTCCCGGATCGATTGAAGTACTTGTTGCCATCGGCCAACGCCACCTTCCCTTGCCGCACCGCGCACAGGTCGAACCAGCCCGGCAGCGCTTCCAGCGTGGTCGCCTCGCGCGTCGTGCGCTCCAGGTCAAAACCGCAGGGCGCGATGATGAGCCATTCAGGGTCGGCATCGCGCACCCGCTGCCAGTCGATGGCCTTGGAGAATTCTCCTTTTTCACCCAGCACGAGGCGGCCGTTGGCCGCCTCGACGAGTTCCGGCCCCCAGTTGCCCATCGCAAACACCGGATCGGTCCACTCCAGCGCGACAAGACTCGGCGCACGATGGTACTTGACCGCGCTGTGGACGGCGCTGATGCGGCTTTTCATCGCGCCGACCAGATTCGCCGCATCCTCTTCCCGGCCCAGCGCGCGGCCGATCGAGAAGATGCCGTCAAGAATTCCCTGCACGTTGCCAGCCCGAAGCGCCAGCACCCGAACCGCGGCGACGCATCCGGCCCGCTTGACATCCGCCGGCGTGACCGCGCACACCTCGCAATGCTCCTGCGTGATCAAGAGGTCCGGCTTGAGGGAATTGATCAGTTCCGTGTCAACGTGGTACAGCGGCTCGCCCGCCTTCAGCCTGCGCCGTACTTCCGCGTCGATCCGCCCGCTCGACATGGAAACATCAAACGCCGGTCGCGTGCACACCGGCAACTCTGTCACCCACGGAGGGTTGTCGCATTCGTGCGACCGGCCCACGAGCCACTCGCCCGCGCCCAGACCGACAACAATCTCCGTGCCGCTGGCCAGCAAAGAAACGACGCGCATGCAACCTCCGCGGGCTACGCCAACACCGATGGCGTGCTTTCACGCATCCATACCAGGCGATTCTCCAGCAACGCCATCCCGCCGAACAAGATCGTGGTGAAGGCAATGTCGCCCAGGAGGCTGTTCCGGAAGAACGGAATCGCCGCCGCGTAGCAGACCGCCAGGCCCGATCCCGTCAACGGGTACAAGCGCCCCGTGGCCCAAACGGCAAAATTCGTCACCACAAAAAACAAAAGCGATCCAGCCAACGAGGCTGTGCCCACCTGCCGCACCGAACGCCGATCCTTGATGAGCTGCCCGAGCGCCGTGGTGGCCAGGATGCAGGCATACACGACCGGCTGAATGCCAAGCATGCTCAACATGCCATAGCGCGTGCACCCCAGCACCAGATCGCTCAGAAGCATTGCCGCCAGCGGAAGCAGGTAAGCCAGCTTGCGATTGCCAAAACACGCTCCGCCCAACAGGGCCATCGCCGCAATCGGCGTCACATTCGGCGGATGCGGAACCAGCCTCGCCAGCGCCGCCGCCACGACAATTCCCACCAGCAGAGTCGATCGCTTGTTCATGTCATGCCTCCCATTTCACGCAAAACGATCCCGATTCTCACACCGGCGGAATGTCGCCCGCGGCGCAGGGCACTGGCGCCGCCGATTCCGCAAGCAGCAGGTCCGCGTAATATCGCTCGTCCCGCATGACGGTTTCTCCGACCTTCACCGCCACGGGCCTGCCAAAACACGGCCCGTCGTACACGAACGAATGAAACTCCCCATACTCGCCGCACGGATCGATCCCGGCCGGCAGGTCCTCCAGCAGCCGCTCGTCATACGCCCGCCCCACAAACCCGGGGCCGACCTTCCCTTCCACGCATGAAAGAATCGCCTTGAATCCCATCGCGATAATCTGTCGCGACAGTTGATGCGTGTCCCGCTTCCAGATGGGAAAGACGCCGCTCATCCCCGCCTTGGCCATGTTTCTTTCGCGCCACGCGCGCAGGTCCTCCAGGAACAGATCGCCAAAGCCGACGGTGTACACGCCCTGCGACTTAAAATCCCCCATGACCCTTCCCATGATCTCCTGGTATACCGCGTTGGTGCACGGAGTGGTTTCGCCCGACGGCAGGTAGATTTTCGTCAGGGGCACACCAATCGCCCCGGCCTGCGCCTCCAGCAGTTCCTCGCGCACTCCGTGATGGCTGACGCGCCGAAACTCCTCCGACACCGACGTCATCAACGCCACCACCTCGTACCGCGGATCAGCTCTCAGCTCATGCAACGCGAGTGCGCTGTCCTTCCCGCCGCTCCAGGACATGACCACTGCCGCCCTCTTGGGATCGTCTGCGCCCATCTGTCCGGCTCCATGCTCGACCGCCAAAGCAACCGGCTCCCGGTCATGTCCCTCACGAAAGGACACAACCGGGAGCCGGATGATCACGGCACCACAGGTTGCATCGGTTGCTGGATCGTGAGGACGATGCCACCCGCTCGGCCGGTCTTCTGGCTTCGGCCGCCCCGATGCCTTCCCACTTGCGCAGTGGCTTATTTGTCGGGGCCTCTTGGGCCGTTACAGAAGCACGCCTGCCCCGGATTCTCACCGGGTTCCCGTTCGCCGAGCGGGCTCTATACAGTTTTTTGCGACCGGCTACCGCCGGAATGCCATTCTGAATTCTACTTGCCAGGACGGGGTGACTCAAGTGGCGGCCGCTCACTTCCGGTCCGACCGGCTTGCATCGACCGATGCGTTTCATCGAAATCCTCAACCGAGCTCTGGACATGCCCGTTCGGATTCTTACCATCGATAAAAGGCATTATCAATAAGGGAACAATTAGTGTCAGTTCTGAATGGCATTAAGCTAGCGCGTTTTACCGTTGAGTTGCAGGCGCGGCGGGGTCTTCTCTCCTTCTCCCGCGGGGAGAAGGTGGCCGGAACGGCCGGATGAGGGGATTTGCGGGCCAAGGCAAGCAGCTCAGCCCTCATCCGCCCCTGCGGGGCACCTTCTCCCGCGGGGAGAAGGTATGAGCACCACGGCCTTTTTTGATCGCT
>JBAUOX010000889.1:0-2982 GCA_049579985.1 Isosphaeraceae bacterium
TCAGAGAACCCCGTTGGAACGGATCAGGCAGGCCCGCGAACTCGTTGAACAACTCTTCGGCTTGCTGGGCCCGATAGAGCAAGCGCGACCATGGTCAGGCCATGTCGCTCAGCTTCGCCAGGTCGCCCGGGGGCTTGGGCTGGACGCGGCCGGCGCGACATGCCTCGATACGCTCTGGGATTCCCTTGACGATCACGCCCTTGTCCTGGACCGTCTGGGACGGGGGGTCGAGCTGGTAACCTGGTCTGACTTCGTGGCGGAAATGGATGCGATCGTGGCCGAGGTTCCCATCGACCCAACCACTTCCGCCCCGGGTTCGATCCGGGTAACGACGGTCGACAGGGCGGCAGGGGCCAGGGCCGATCACGTCATTCTTGCCGGCCTGGAGGAGGGATCCTTCCCTGAGCGCGGATCGATCGAGCCATTCCTGGCGCTTCGGACCGGCGAGGCACCGGATCGATCTTGCCGCACGGCGTATGGGCAAGAGATGTGCCGTTTCTTGGGCGTCCTGGGTGCCGCGGGGTCCAGCCTGACCTTGATCTATCCGACGACCGACGACAAGGGTCAGGAACTTCTGCGGGCGGGGTTTCTCGACCACTTTCTGGGCCGGCTGACTCCGGAAGCTCTGGACGCTTGCCACACGGCGTATTCTCGGTTTCATCCGGCGCTGATCGACCTTGGTGAAATGGCCGGGACACCTGGTGACGCCAGGATTCGTGCGACCGCCCTGGCCAGCGAGCAGGAAGATAATCGCGAGCTCAGCCGCCTGGCCCGAAATCCGTTGCATCGTCACGTGCTGGAAGGAACCGCCGCGGCCCTGCGCGTACTCCAGCGGCGGCTGCGGGGAACGCCCTTCAGCGAGTTCGAAGGAGTACTCAGCGATCCGACCGCGATCGGTCTGGTCAAGTCAGATCTCGGCGCCACGTTCTGTTACAGCCCGAGCCAGATCGAAACCTACATCGCCTGCCCGTTTCACTTCTTCAGCAGGGTTGTCCTGAAGCTCAAGCCGCTGGAGGAGAGCGACGAGCTGGACGAAGATTACACCAAGCGAGGAAGCGTGATCCACGATATTCTGGAGCAGTTCGAAGGCCTGATCAAGGAGAGAGAAAGCTCGGCGAATATCGACGATCTGGTTCCGGCCGCGATCGACCAGGTCTTGGGGCGAGAACCGGCCGAGGCGTCCGACCTCGAGGTGGGATTGCGAACGATGGAGCGTCGCCGGATCGAGCGGATCATGGCGTTCTACCTGGCTCAGCGCGAAGACTATGAAAACCAGGGCGGACCGAGACCCGTCCCCCATCTTTTCGAGGAGGGTTTCGGTTCCGACGGTACGCCCTACCCAATGCTGGAGATCGGCAGCGGCGACCGGGTCGTGAAGCTCCGGGGCAGAATCGACCGGATCGACCTGCTCGAGACTCCGTCAGGCCGGCTTTTCCGCGTGATCGATTACAAGACCGGCTCGGTCCCCTCCCTTGCCGAAGTGAAGCGGGGAGAAATGCTTCAGCTCCTTCTGTATGCGATGGCGGTCGAGAAGCTCATCCTGGGCAATGACGCCGCCGGGCCAGCCGGCGTGGGCTACTGGGGACTGAAGGAGGAGGGGTACAAGGAGCTCACGTTCCCGGACTGGCAGCATGTCAAGGAAGAGCTCGAGGCTCACGTCCTGGGCGTGGTGGATCGCATTCGGGATGGCGTCTTTGCCGTGGATTCTCGGAAGGCGGGATGCGAGAGCTATTGCGATTTTCGATCGATCTGCCGGATTCGCCAGGCTCGTCTGGCCGGTAAACGGCGTGCGAAAGACGATCTTCAATTGAGCATTCAATCACGCCGCGGTCGAAGTGAGCGAGGCGAGGGAGGAGCGACTCCTTGAAGAAAAGCTCATCGGATGTTTCGAGGCGGCAGTTCCGGGACCCGCATCATGAATGACGCCCGGGACTCCGCCGCGCGGCTGACTCGAGAACAGCTTGACGCTCTTGAAGTGGCAGAGGCCAGCGTGGCCCTGAGGGCGGGCGCGGGTTGTGGCAAGACTCTTGTCCTGACCCAGCGGTACCGGCGCGAGATCGAGGGCCGGCAGGGTCGCCCGCTTTGTTCCCTGGTCGCCTTGACCTTTACCGAAAAAGCGGCCCGTGAGCTCCGCCAGCGAATTCGACACCTTTGCCGCGCTCAACTTGCCGCGGGGCATGAAGTCGAGCGGTGGAGCATGGTGCTCCGGGCGCTGGAAGCGGCGCCGATCGGCACGTTTCACGAGTTCTGCGCGCGCCTGTTGCGAACCCACGCCATCGAGATCGGAATCGATCCTGAATTCACCGTCTTCGATGCCGCAATCGCCGGCTCGCTCCGTGACGAGGCCGTGCGAATCACACTTCGGCGCCTGCTTGCCGGCAGAAACGAGGATCTGATCGCACTGGCCAGCGCCTACGGACTCGGCCAGATTCGAGAGGCCATGGGGCTGCTCGTCGCCATGAGGACCGCGGGCGACCTGGATGAGTGGACCAAGCTCTCGGCCGAGCAGGTCGTGGAGCGATGGCGATCGGTCTGGAACCAGCGGGGACGTTGCGCCACTCTCCTGGGTCTGTCTCCCGCGGCGAGGCGTTGCCGGCAACGGCTGAGCAAGATCGATGGCTCTCACCCCAAGTTGAAGAATCGCCTCCGAGAGATGCTGAACCTGCTTCCGGAGCTGGAATCGGGACGATGCTCCGACAAGTTGCTGGAAGACACTCTGGGGTTTGCGCGAATCAACGACTTGAGAGGAAGCGATGTCTGGCCGTCTGGCCAGATCAAGGACGATGTGAAGAACGAGTTCGAGGGCTTGCGAAAAAAGCTAAAACAGGTTCAAGAGAAACTGCGCTGGGACGACGACTTGACCCTTGAGTCGGCCCGGACCAGCCTGCACCTGGCACGGCTGGCCGATCAGGTGCGGATGTCCTACGAGTCGATCAAGGAAGGGCGCAGCGGCCTGGATTTTGATGATCTGCTGGTCAAGAC
>JBAUOX010000890.1:0-6511 GCA_049579985.1 Isosphaeraceae bacterium
AGCAGCGGACGCGCCTGATCCGCCAGTACGCACGGTTTCTCAAGCAGCTTCGCTCGGTGCGCAAGGCGATGGCCGACTACTTCGCCGGCCAGCGGTTCTTCGAGTTCTATCCCGGCGATACCGAAGACGAGAGCGACGAGGCCGCCGCCGCTCCGAAAGCGCCCGCCAGGCGGCGCTAGAACGAACCTGCCCAGCCAGGTTGCCCGACGCGACCCGGGCAAGCCAAAACATCTCCCGGCGCTTCACGCCTCGGCCGTTGGGCGCCGCTTGCGGGTTCTCCCCACCACCAGGCCGTCGTCGGGATAGGCGCGGACGCCTCGCCTTAGAACTTAGAGTCGCCTCAGAAGCGCACCGAGTACCCGGCTCCGGTGAAGAGGTCGTCGGGGCGGTCGCTGAGGCCGAAGCCGGCGCGGAGGTCGACTTGCATATTTGGGGTCAGGAGATAGAGAATTCCCCCGTCCATGTAGTGCGTCGGGCGATTGTCCGCCGCATTCGTGAACATCAGCACATACCACTCGTAAAAGAGAGTCGTCCCGCTTTGTCCCACGGCGCATGAGTGGACGGGAGTCGCTTCAAGGCCAAGGGAAACCACTCCCGTCCTCTTCTTTGATTTCCCGTTCTTACCCCGAGGTCGGGATCGGGAATGAATGGGAGCGCTGCCGCCATCAGGGTCACGCCTCTGACGATGGCCGAGGACGCGGGTCAGTGAAGCGTTGCATTCACCGTGGCTTCCTGTCCGTTCGCAGCCTTCCGGACGTTCAGGGTGACGACTCCGTTCGGGGCGTGGTGATTGATGATCCAGGCGAGGTTTCCTGGGTCTTGGGTCAGGTAGCCGTTCGCTGAGACGATCGTGTCACCGGCTTGCAGCCCCGCACGCTCGGCGGGGGAGCCGGGATGAACACGGGTCACCTGAATGTGACTGCCAGTTGCATCGCTCACCTTTTCCTCATCGATGCCGAGGCTGGGAACGGGAAAGGCAGAGGGCGCTGCGGGAGTGGTGCCCTGGAGCGGCACAGTGCCGTAGGCCGACGAATAGGTGTAGCCGGAACTCGGCGCAGCCACGTAACCGGAGTTGCCGTACGAGTTCACGACGTAGGAAGAGCCAGGATAGACATATTCGGTTCCGTAGGTGTAGCCAGGATCGTAGTAACCCGAACCGTAACCGGGATACGAACCGTAGCCATAACCGGAGTAGCCAAGGCTATAGCCCGGATAGCCGTAGCCGTAGCCATAACCGAGACCGTACCCCAAGCCGAGTCCGCCGAAGCCGAAGAAACCCGGGTAGTAGCCCCCGTAACCGTACCCTCCATGCCGATAGTAGCCACCACCCATGTAGCCGCCGCGGCCCCAGCCGAATCCGCCTCCACCCATGTGACCACCGCCACCGCCCATGCCACCGCCGCCGTGGCCACCTCCACCACCTCCACCACCGCCACCGCCGTGCGCGATCGCCGGGGGTCCTGAAGCCAGTCCGATCGCGATGCTCGAACCCAGAGCGATCCGGCAAAGTGCCGCAAGGGTGGGCCGTACCAATGTTGTGTTCATGTCAAGCTCTCCTTATGTATGTGGCATCTCGAGATTCCGCGGGCCTGGCCCTCGTCCCTGGGTGCCCGCCGGGCGCTCTTGCCGCCCTTCGTTGTTATTATACGTTGGTATGGCCGGGTTCCGGTCCGAGATTGTTGGTCTCTTAACGAGATTTCATCAAAAATTGCTTGCGCGGGCGTCTGACGGGGAAGTGATCTCTTCCGAATTCGCGTCATTTTTCCCAATCGACCGTGACGGAACGGCTCCGGATAGCACATAGTCGAAGTATGCGACCACGTGGAAGGTGTGCCTCGGTCTGGCGCGGACGCCGTGATCCCGCTGCCACACTGACCCGGCGGCGGGGGCTTGGATGGGGGCCGGGGCCGGAGAATCGCTGTGAGTGCCTGCAAAAGCGCGCGAACGAAGCCAATCCCGATTGGCGTAACTTAAAATAATATATAGAGTTAGATAATTTATCGCGACGAAAGGCCCAGCGAACCAACCCAAAAAGCCGCGAGTGGAAACGCGGCATCGTTCCGGAGCAAAGCGTCGATACCGCGGAGGCTGGGTCGGGGTTGAATTGGTGTGCGACGGATGACGAAGGCCAGGGCGAGTGATGGCCGATCGCAGGCGAGACCGAGAGCCAGACCGGGAGATACGTCATGACAGGGGCGGCTGGATGCAAAGGGTTCTGTCGGCCAGCGGTGCTGGCTCTTGCCACGGCGCTCACGATGAGCTTTGGTCTGCTGGCTCAAGAGCCGGAGAAAGACAAGAAGCCGCTGCTTGATGAGAAGGCGTCTGCCGAGGTCTTGCAATCGCTTCAGCAATTGCGAGCCGCGGTCAAGAAGCGCGATCAGGGCGACAAGGCCAAGGCGCGGGCCGAGGCGGCAAAGACTCCCCTGCCCCGGCGGCCGGCACGAACGGTCACACCGCCGACCTTGACGTCGGCGGAGCTGGACCGGCTGCTCGTGCAATACCTCAAGAAAACGAATCCCAAGGTCGAACCGGCCCCGTTGACCAGTGATGTCGAGTTCGTCCGGCGCGTCCATCTCGACCTGGCCGGCGCACCCCCGACCCCCGGGCAGGTTCTCTTCTTCGTCAACGATAAGTCGAAGGACAAGCGAGCTCGATTGATCGACGCTCTGCTGCAAAGTCCCGCGTATGCCCGCAACTGGGCGCACTACTGGAAGGACGTGATCCGGTTCCACGCCACCAACCAGAACGCTCTCCAGGTGCGGTACGACGCCCTGGAAGACTGGCTGACCGAGCAGTTCAAGAAGAACAAGCCCTGGGATGAGATCGCCAAGGCGATGATCACGGCCACCGGCCGGGTCGACGAGAACGGGGCGGCCAGCCTGGCCTTGGCCCACGAGGCCAAGCCCGTCGAGCTGGCCGGCGAGATCTCGCGGATCTTCCTCGGCGTGCAGATCCAGTGCGCCCAGTGCCACGACCACAAGACCGACTCCTGGAAGCGCGAGCAGTTCCACGAATTCGCGGCATTCTTCTCCGGTACGCGGGCCAAGCCGATCGTCCGGGCCATGCCCGGACAGTTGCCGGTTTTCGAGGTCGAGGTGCAGGGGCGGCCGCGGTACACGATGCCGGATTTGGCGAACCCTACCAAACAGATTCCCGTCGCCCCGAAGTTCTTCCTCGCCTCCGCGCAGGCCGACGCCAAGCTGCCCGAGACCATCGATGCGGTCGCTCGGCGGACCCTGGGCGCGTCGTACATCACCGGTCAGGACAATCCCTGGTTCGCCCGGGCGTTCGTCAACCGGATCTGGTATGCCCTCATGGGCGAGTCGTTTTATGATGCGGTGGACGACATCGGCCCCGAGCGAACCCCCAAGGCCCCGGAGGTGATCGAGACGCTGGCCGGCCAGTGGCAGAAGGGGGGCTACGATATCCGCTGGCTCTTGCGCACGATCATGGGAACAGAAGCCTACCAGCGCAGGGTGCGTGCGACCACGACTGCCGCAGGCAAGACCGCATTCGCCTCGAACTGTCCCAGCCGGCTTCGTTCCGACCAGATCGTCGAGGCCCTGAGCGAGGCGCTGGGGTTGCCGGAGGACCTGGCGGCTGTCCCGACCGCCGCGCTGAATCGTGGTCCCGGCGGCAAACCGGCACTTGCCGCCCAGGATCAAGGCAAGAACAGGCCGCAGAACGGCAAGAAGGCCGTCGAATCCGCCGGGCTTGCATCGGCCGCCGCGCAGGGCAAAGGCCAGGGCAAGGCCATGCGCCTGGGCGGACCGCGGACCGCATTCAACGCACTCTTTGGCATCGACCCCTCGATCCCCAACGATGACGTCATGGGTACGATACCCCAGGCTCTTTTCCTGATGAACGGCCCGATGGTCCACAACCGGACTCAGGCCCGGCCAGGGACCGTGCTGGGCGAGATCCTGGCGACCGCGCCCGACGATCGGGCCGCCTTGAACGCCCTTTATCTGAGGGTCCTGTCGCGACGACCCAACGCGAAGGAAGTGGAAGCCTGCTCCGACTACATGGCCAAGGTGGGCCGCCGCGTCGAAGTCTTTGAAGACATTTACTGGGCACTCATCAACTCGACCGAGTTCGTCTCCAGGCGATAAGGGAACAGCCATGCCGTTCGAATCGAACATCGTCCAGGTGGGAATGAGCGGTGACGGGGTCGTGAGCCGGCGCGGTTTCCTCAGGACGCTTGGCCTGGGAGCGGCTGGACTGACGGGCCTGGCCGCGCTGCCGGTCAGCTTTACCGATCTCATGGTGCTTCAGGCCGACGAGCTGAGGAAACGGCAGATGGCCTGCATCTTGCTGTGGATGGCCGGCGGCCCCAGCCAGCTCGAGACCTTCGACCCCAAGCCCGGCACGGAACACGGCGGCTCGACCAAAGTCATCGAGACATCCGTCCCGGGCATCTCGGTCGCTCAGGGCTGGGACCAGACCGCGCGGGTCATGAAGGAAATCGCCCTGGTGCGGTCGATGACCAACAAGGAGGGCAACCACCAGCGCGCCACGTACCAGTTGCATACCGGCTACGTTCCCACGGCCACGGTCAAGCACCCCAACATCGGCTGCTCGATCGCCGCCGAGCTGGGCGAGAGCAAGTTCGATCTGCCGCACATCGTGAGCATCGGCGGGCCGACGATCGGGGCCGGCTTCCTGGGCGCGGCGCTCGAGCCCTTCGTGGTTCAAAACGTGGAGCGGCCCCCCGATAACACACAGCCCAAGGTGGCGGTGGACCGCTTCAAACGGCGGCTCGGGCTGCTCAATCACCTCGAGACCGTGGGATTCGGTCAGGCCGGCGGCGTCGATCGCGTCAAGGACCATCGAGCCCTGTACACCCAGTCGGCCCGGATGGTGCTCTCGCCCCAGATGAGGGCCTTTCATCTCGATGAGGAAAGCTCGGGAACCCGCGAGGCGTACGGTCGCAACCCGTTCGGCCAGGGCTGCTTGCTGGCCCGCAGGCTGGTGCAGGCCGGGGTCACGTTCGTCGAGGTCCGTTCCAACGGCTGGGACACCCACCAGCAGAACAACGAAAGGGTGGCGACCCTGGCCCAGCACGTCGATCCGGCCTTTGCGGCCTTGATCGGCGATCTGAAGCAGCACGGCATGCTCGGGCGCACCCTGGTCGTCTGGATGGGCGAGTTTGGCCGGACCCCGAAGATCAACCCCAACGCCGGCCGCGATCATTACCCGAAGGTGTTCAACGTGGCCCTCGCCGGCGGCGGCATCCGAGGCGGCCAGGTGATCGGCGCATCGAACGCCGACGGCACCGAGGTCAAGGACCGGCCCGTCACCGTTCCCGATCTGATGGCTTCGCTCTGCCATGCGCTCAAGGTTGACCCTACCAAGGAGGTCCAGACCCCCATCGGCCGGCCGATCAAGGTTGTCGATGGTGGAAAGGTGATCAGCGAGTTCTTCGGGTGAGGGGCGGCTATGCTCGCGGGCCGGTGTGCGCTAGAATGGCGCGTCGCAGGAACACGGAAGAGTCCTCCAGAGTCCGAGCGAACCAGTCCCAATGATCAAACAGTTCTCAGTAAAGAATTACAAGGCACTCGAATCGGTTAGCATACCGCTGACTCCGATCCATGTCGTTATTGGCCAGAATGAGTCGGGAAAGACGAGCCTGCTCGAGGCGATTCATGCCTTTTGCAGCAGCACTCAAGGCCCACTGGTCGACGCTTTTCAAGGCATGTGGACGGGGCGAGAACTAGTCCACTTCAGGGCGGACAAGCCTGTGGTGGAGATGTGCGCGAGTGTGCCGGGTATCAGAGAGGCTCTTCTCAGATATGAGCTTGGCGTGGAGTTCCCCACACTGAGCGACCACTATTGCAGAGTAGCCCATGAGCGAATAGCGATTGGCGATGGCAAACTGCAGGAGGCGCCGTCGGTCGCGAGCGTTATCACCTTAGCGGAGGTTTGCCGGCATCAGATTCCTGCGCATCTGCAAGATTCCCTCATGGCGAGCAACCTTCGGCTCGTATCGGAGCTAGTTGGGGCTTCGAGCTTCTACAGACTGGATGCAAGGGTGATGGCGATTCCAGCAGCGCTCGAGCCGTCCCGACGATTCCGCATGGAGCGTGATGGGTTCGGACTTCCAACGCTGCTCGATGATATTTCGGGTTACGACCCGGAGAGGTTCATCGCGCTGAAGAACGAGTTTTGCGAATACTTCCCTGAGTTCCGAACTATTCACCTTGGAAACGAGCAAGCGGCAACACGTACGCATCAAGCAGTAGGGCTCTATCAGTCAGGCGTCGCGCCCGGCAAAGGGATCTACTTTGAAACCCAGGCTGGAGCCAACGTAAGGGCACCACAAGCCTCCGACGGCGCCATTCTCTTTCTGGGCTTCCTGTCACTCTTCTATCTTCCGACACCGCCCAAGCTTTTGCTCATCGAGGAGCCAGAGACTAGGCTGTCCAGTCTGTGCTCATTTCGTACATTATACTTCACGCCGGAATCGGGTCCCGCCACGGAGGGGTTTTCGTGTCGAGGTGCAGTGATGAAC
>JBAUOX010000891.1:0-6264 GCA_049579985.1 Isosphaeraceae bacterium
CTTCAAGAGACCGCCGCCGAAGCAGAGCAGCCTGCTGCACACCCTGACCGTCTTCCCCACCCAGGTGAACAACTTGATCAAGAAATTCGTCTGAGCGCGCCGCACCCAACCCAGGCCGGCGCCGGCCCGCACATTGCCTGGAAGCTTCCCTCTCGCTGCTTTTCTTTCTGGCCGCGCTCTGGTTGCAGAAGCCAGAGGCCGGTATCCCGGAGTTACGGATCACCTGACACTCCCAGTTTTCGGATCGCAATTAACCCACATAACCCAAGCAGCTTCCGGGAATCCGGAAGGGTTTCGGATCGCATTCGAGGAAACTTGAGACAAAATTGGAAATAACTGGGCGGTTTATTGAAGGGCGGCAATATCGTGGCTATGCTTTGCGAAACTTGTCTGACCCGTCACGGTAAGATGAGCAAGCAAGCGAGGCCGGGCTGACGCCAACAACTTGCGAAACTGACCAACGCCCCGAAGCGTCGACAAGGGAGGTTCTTAGGGATGACCGACGACCGGCTGAATGCTCCTCTGTCCTCGACGTTGTCCACATCCAGCTTACTGGTGGAAGCTCGGTTCATTCCACGGAAGTATGAGCCGAATTACGCCTATCCCCTGCTGGTGCTCTTGCATGCGCGGGGGGGGGATGAAGACCAGTTGGTCCGGGCGATGCCCGCCCTGAGCTGGAGGAATTACGTCGGTCTCGGTCTGAGGGGCCCGGAGCCGGTTATCAAGCGGGACCAGTTGGCCGGTTTCGATTGGGGCCGGGATTTCGAGCTTCATAACCGCACCGACCTCCGATCGAGGCCGAAACGTTCAGAGGCCGAGACTGTGCGACGCGCCTTCTTTGATCCCGAGCCGGACGACCTTGACCGTCTCGAGGACGGCGTCTTCACGGCGATCCGGAAAACCCGCAGCTTGCTACACATCCATTCGGAACGGATCTTCCTCGTCGGCTGTGGAGAAGGAGCAGCGGTCGCCTACCGCTTCGGTCTCAGCTATCCCGAGCGCTTCGCTGGCGTGGTCGCCGTGAACGGTTGGCTGCCGACCGGCTTCCCACCGCTGGCACGCATGAAGGCCTGTCGTGACCTGCCCCTTCTCGTTGTTCATGGAGCCTGGAATTCCAAGCATCCACTCTCGAGTGCCAGAAGGGACGTGGCAACACTGCGTGCCGGCGGCTTGAGGGTCGCCTTCCAGTCCTATCCCTCGACCCATCGCCTGAACAGCCAGATTCTCGGTGACGTTGACACCTGGCTGATGAACCACTGCACAGCGCAGACATCGCTCTGATCCGACAATCCCCGCCAGCGGATTTTGGATTGCGGATTTGTAGGCGCTCGCCAGTCGGTGCGCGCGTCTGGGCAGGTTGCAGCGGTTGCGCACCGTAAAATGGGCCACCCCCCCCCGTCCTGGCGCACCAACCGGCGAGCGCCCACGTTACTTTTCAGCTCGCGTGGCCCTGAGCTCTGCCCGGATCGAGGAGCTCGAGCGTTTGCTCTACCGATAACGCGCGCGGTCAGTAGGTCAGGCTTTCCAGCCTGACAAGGCTCAGAGTCAGGCTAGAAAGCCTGACCTACAATGCTGCTGGTGTGGTAACGCTCATCGTCCACTTGCCAAACCGCGGTATG
This sequence comes from Isosphaeraceae bacterium, assembly GCA_049579985.1. GTDB lineage: Bacteria > Planctomycetota > Planctomycetia > Isosphaerales > Isosphaeraceae > Aquisphaera. The sequence continues at coordinate 1,620 of JBAUOX010000891.1, forward strand.
AAGTTTTTGACGAAACGGCATACGGGCATTATCATGGGGTGGGTGAGGGCTTCTCTGACTCCCTGCGATGTGGACCGGTTCGGGGTTTGAGACATGCATATTCCTGACGCGGTTCTCGATCCCCGCGTGGCGGCGCTGACGGGCGTCATGGGCGCGGCAGGCCTCTTTTACGGACTCAAGTCCGTCGAGGGGCAGCTCAAGGAGCGAACGACATCGCTGATGGGGATGATGTCGGCCTTCATCTTCGCCGCTCAGATGGTGAACTTCCCGGTTGGCCCGGGGGTCTCCGGGCATTTACTGGGGGGTGTTCTGGCGGCGGTGATGCTGGGGCCATGGGCAGGAGCCGTGGTCATGGCCGCGGTCTTGATCGTGCAGTGTTTTCTTTTCGGTGACGGCGGCCTGACGGCGCTGGGTGCCAACTTCGTGAACATGGGGTTGATCGGCTCGGTGGCGGGCTATGCGATCTACGCACCGATCCGGCGGTGGATCGGAGGCCGGCGGGGTATTCTCATCGCGGCCGTGATCGCGGCCTGGTTTACTGTCCTGCTCGCGGCCGGAGCGTGCGCGGCCGAGCTATCGGCCTCAGGCAACCACCGCGACTTTTTCCGGATCCTGAGCTGGATGGCGCTAGTGCATGCCGTGATCGGCCTGGGCGAGGCGATCATCACCGGGCTGGTCGTCCGTTTCATCCTGCTCACGCGGCCGGACCTGATCGAACAGGATCCGACTTTCGCCCTGGAGTCCCAAGTGCCCGGCGGCGGCCCTCCCCGGCGCTGGCTTGCCACCATCCTGGGCGGGCTCGGCGTCGCGCTGGCCGTGGTCGTTTTTCTCTCTCCGCTGGCGTCCGAGCTTCCCGACGGCCTGGAGTTCGTCGGCCGGAGGATCGGCTTCCTGGCCGCTGAATCCCCATCCTCACCGATCCCGGTACCGATGCCGGATTACCAGCTTCCTCTGCCGAGTCTGGAGCAAGTCAAGGCCGCGACGGCGGTCGCGGGACTGGTGGGAACCCTGGTCGTCTTCGTAGTGAGCTGGGGCCTGGCGCGTGTTTTCTCGGGCGCCGGCCGTCGATCGGAAAGGGCCAGCGCGGATGCGGCTTGATGCCCCCGACGACCGTGGCAAGCGAGCAGGCCCCGTGCATCGGCTTGATGCCCGATACAAGCTGCTCTTTACCCTGGCGTTCGTCATTGCGGTGGTCGCGACACCGATCGGCCAGTGGCGCGTCCTGGGAAGCCTGGGTCTGCTGCTCGCGCTGCTGGCCGGCATCTCGGGGGCTCCGGTCCGATCCCTTGTGTTTCGCTGGGCGGGCTTCGCGCTGGTCGTCGGCTTCCTTGCCGTGATGGTTGCACCGGGGCTGCCGGCTCGGGCCAGCCATGGCCTGGTCACGGTCATTCTGTCGATCGTCGTCAAGAATAGCCTGGCGTTTCTGATGATGCTCGTGCTGGCGACGGTGACCTCCTGGCTCGACCTGCTCCAGGCCATGCGCCGGCTGGGAGTTCCCCGAGTGCTGGTGGCCACGCTTCAGTTCATGGAACGCTACCTCCACGTTCTGGGTGAAGAGCTCGCTCGCATGTCCCAGGCTCGCCGCGCCCGTTCGTTTCAAGGGGGAAGCATCCTGTCCTGGAGGCTGCTCACGGGCATGCTCGGCATGCTCCTCTTGCGGTCCTTCGAGCGGGCCGAGAGAGTCCACTCCGCCATGCTCGCCCGGGGATGGGATGGAACCATCCATAACCTGGACTGAGATTTGTCAGTTACTCGGGTGCCATCGACTGATGTCTTTTCCGCGCACTCCTCGAATTCGGGTTGACGCACGATGACCAGCGACATAAATGTCCCGCCGGCTGTTCGGTTGTGCGGTCTCGAGTACCGCTACCCGGACGGCAAGGAAGCCCTCTGCGGTGTGGACATGGAGTTGCGGCAAGGTGAGTGTGCTGCGCTCGTCGGTCCGAACGGGGCGGGCAAGAGCACCTTGCTCTTGCATCTCAATGGACTGCTACCCGGTAAGGGGCGTCCGGATCTGGGGCATCATCACGATCTCGCCCTCGCCGGCTGGAACGGCCGCCGGCCGCCGAGCGTCTGGATCGATGGCATCGAGGTCAATCACCGCACTGCGGCCCAGGTCCGCCGGAAAGTGGGCCTCCTGTTTCAGGACCCTGATGATCAGCTCTTCTGCACGACGGTGCTCGAGGACGTGGCTTTCGGTCCGCTCAACCAGGGGGCAAGCCAGGACGAGGCATGTCAAATCGCGCGGGAATGCCTTGCCCGGGTCGGTCTTGGCGACCTGACTGATCGTCCACCCCATCACCTCAGCTTCGGCGAGCGAAAACGGGTATGCCTGGCGGGGGTCCTGTCGTGCCGGCCCTCGGTGCTTGTGCTCGACGAGCCGACCGCAAATCTCGATCCCCGCGGCCGGCGCCGGTTCATTCACCTGATCGGGGCCCTTCCCTCGACCAAGCTCATTGCCACGCATGACCTCGAGATGGTCTTGGAAATCTGCCCCCGGACGATTCTGCTCGATCGCGGCCGGGTTGTTGCCGACGGCCCCAGTCGCGACATTCTCGGCAATGCGGAACTCGTGGAGGGCCACGGACTCGAGCTGCCGCTCAGCTTGACGCTCCGGCACGAACGATAGAAGAGGAGCTCAGCAACCATGACCGACGGGGAACACGAGACGAATTCGACAATCGACGAAGCGCCGGCGTACATTCGCGCCGTCGAGCTGCACCGAGAGCACCCGGTCGTCAAGCATTGGTTCCACCAGATCACACCTTGCGAGCTACTCATTCCAGGACAGGGATCGGCCACGTTCCTGATGATCGAGTTCCGGGACGGGAATCTCGCGGCCATGGTCTGGGGTGACGGCCAGGGCAACTGGGGCACCGGCGGCTGGCGGCCGCTGTCGGCGCAGTGCGTGATGGACGTGGACATCGCTTACTTGCAGGATGCCCCGGTAGCCCGCACGTTCACGGATATTCTGGACATGGTCGCGACCCGGCGCCAGGAAATCGCGACCGAACCTTTGCCGGCGCGGCCGTGGTGGCGATTCTGGCGTTAAGGTTTCCTCTGGACGGCGGGGCGGATATTCGAGGATTATGTCGGGCGGATGTGCGGAACGTAGGATTGACAGCAATCCGATGCTTTGGCTCCTGGGCAAACTATTACCCCGGCAAGAAAGTTCCGCACGCTGCTGCATATTAACCCGACGCGCCAGCGAGGGAAACGCACCGGATCCCTCGCTGGCGCGTCGGGTTGGTATATGACCTTCTTTGCTGCCGGGGTAATAAGTGCGGCCTGGTTTCCCATCCAGGACGGGGAAACCGGGACGCGATTAGTATTGACAGCAATCCGATGCCTTGGCTCCTGGGCTAACTAAGTGCGGCCCGGTTTCCCATCCAGAATCCAGCGCTGCGAAATGACGCTTGCCCGGGTATAATACGTGTATTCGGATATCGGGGAGAACCGCCATGTCGGAACTGACCTTAGAAAGCCTGGCTCGCCGCCTCGAGGAAGTCGAGCGCCGCCTGAACGAGAAGGAAGCGAGCAGCGCCAAAGATTGGCGCATGGCTGCAGGTATGTTTACCGGTCGAGAGTTTTCGAAAATCGTCGATGAAGAAGGCCGAAAAATACGCGAAGCGGATCGGGAAGAGGCACGCCAGGAGTTCGGCGATTGATCCTTCTGGACACCGATCATTTGACCGTTCTCAAATACACCGATAGCGAGCGCTACGTGCGGCTCCATGGCCGATTGCTCGCTGCGGCCCCGGAACTGATAGGTACCACTATTGTCAACGTTGAGGAACAAATGCGGGGCTGGTTGGCCGCAATCGCCAAAGAAAAAACACTACTGCGCCAGATCACCGCTTATCGTGAACTGACAGATCTGTTCGATTTCTTCGCCAAGTTGAACATAATTTCACTGAGTGCCGAGGCGGTAGACCTTTTCAACGGCTTCCGCAAATCGGGCATCAAAATCGGTACCATGGATCTGAAGATGGCATGCATCGCGATGACCAATAATGTACTTTTTCTCACGGCCAATCGGCGAGATTTCGAGAAAGTGCCGGGGCTCAGATTCGAGAATTGGCTCGAATAGCCAACGGGTGAGCATCACATCCGCGTTAGCGCCATCGAAGGACACCATGCTGCCGGAGTGGCGAGCCTGCCTTTGCATCACCGCGATCCGTTCGAAACGCCCCAACGCCGCCTGGGCCGAGCGTTACCGCCCGGGTTTTGCCACGGCGGCAGACCCTGAGTCACTGGCAAAAAGACATCGATTTGGCCGGCATCCGCAACGCGGCGGCGCTGGCCAAACTCCCGGCGGGGGAACAGAAGGCATTCACCTTCGATGAGAACGTGCTGGCGTGTCATGCCTGTCATTATGGCACCGTTGTGAGGTTGCCGGTCGTTGACCAGTACCTTGCGCGCGTCGGTCCGACACACCGACGCGCGTTGTGGACACGGGCAACCAAAGCCCCAAGGGTGCGTGGACCGCTAAGGATTGCGCAGCCGGACCGACAGGAACCCCGCTTGGCCCGGAATCGACTCAACGGATTCCCCGGCAGATAGGCCGCCGTTAACCGGCCCTCAACGCATCAACATCCGCTGGAAGGCGCAAGGATTGCGCTTTCCGAGACCAGAGGCGCAGCAG
>JBAUOX010000892.1:0-5683 GCA_049579985.1 Isosphaeraceae bacterium
GACCTGACCGACGAGTTCATCCGGCGAATCGAGCGCGCCTACCTGATCCGGGTGCTGGAGAAATACCGGGGACGGATCGACCGCTGCGCCTTGCATTGCGGCCTGTCGCGCCGGAGCATCAGTGAGACGCTCCGTCGCTATCAGATCGACAAGAGCGACTTCAAGCCGTCGATGCGCGACCGGAAGCGATTTGCAATGGCCGCGGAATAAGGAACCATCGCAACACGGCAGTCCTGACGCGCGGCGAAGTTGCAAGTGATGGAGGCGGCCGCTTCACCTCGACTTTCACCGCCACAAGCCGAACCAGAACCACGACGCCACGGCGCGCCAGAACATCCAGACGCCCACGAAGATGATGAGGAAACCGGCGACGAAGATGACCAGCGGCATCAACGTCGTGAGCAGGCCAAAGAGAATGCCGAGCACCCAGACGGCGACCCAGGCCCGGGCGAAAAGACCCAGCAGGTCAGTCAGCCGGAGCCTTGCCGCGGCAGCGCGCAGCCGCTCGGCGGCGGCGGCCAGTTCGTCGATCATGGAGTAGGACGAGGGCGACTCGCTGCGCCAGGCCGGCCGGCCGTCGGGTCGGCCGCTCAGGGCCGACAGTTCGCGGCGGGTGCGGACGATCGACTCGTCGGCCCCGATCGGATCGGCCTTGATTATTCGCTCGGCCTCGGCAAGCGCCTGCTCGGCGGCCTCGATCCCGCCGTGGTGAGGATCGGAGGGAAGCAGGACCCCGGTGCCTTTGCTGATCGCGCTCTGGATTGTCGCCAACTCCTCGCGAGCGGCCTTCAGGTGCTCACGCGCCTGTTCGTGCCCCAGGTTCAGGCGGTCAAGCCGCTGCCTGCACGAGCTGGACTGTCGGACGAGCTCATCGATTCCTCCTCCTCCGAGCAACTTTCCGGCCTCTTCCATCGGCTTGACCCCCAGGCCGGAACCTGCGCGGATCCGCCATTGCGCCTGCTCCCAGATCTCCATGACCTTGAGCCAGCGCTCCCAGAGGCTGTCGAGATCACGGCTGACCTCGTTGTACAGAGCCAGCGTAGCGCCCGACATCGCCACCGTGAAGTCGGGATCGGTTGCAGGCAGCGTCTTGTGTCTCTGCCGCAGGCCGTCGAGCTGGTCCATCAAGGCGACGGCCCGTTCGCGGAAGTCCTTGAACTGCGCCTCCACGGTGTCTTGAAGGCGGCGCTTGCGATAGTAGATCAGCCCGAACGCCGCCAGACCAAGCAGCCCGAGAACCACCATCGCGGCCAGGGACGCGGCGCGGCTGTCAATCGGACCGCCCAAGGGTGGGACCGGAGACGTGTGAACCTGGCAAAACACGAGCTCGAGCATGAAGAGTCCTCAAGAAAACCTAGCAGTTGACCACTCACCACTTCGGGTGCACATCCCGCCAATCGTAGGCACATTACCCAGGTGCGGCAACATCCCCGGAGTGCCTGCAAAAAACGAGCCTCCAACCCGCCGCAATAACTGTTGCGCGGAAATCCGGCTTGCCACTCGCTGACCTTTGAATACCTTTGATTCGACCGCCGGATGTTGAAAAAAGAGAACTCAGAACCCGACAAACCCCTGTCGAATATGTCGGGAAAGTGGGGAATTCGCGACAGGCTCTTGTGGAATTGAGGCCGGCATCGCAAAATACTCCTATCGAGTTTATTCGTCCGGCATGTCATCTTGAATGACTGGTTTTTTCCTCATCGTTCCGGAGCGGCCATGAAACGCGTGTTTCTCCTTGCCGCGGTGGTGATTGTCGCATCGATCTGGGCGAGGCCAGCCCGCGCCCAACTTGGCCTTCTGAATCTAGCGACCGGCACGGGGATCGGTACCCGGCTCGACGACCAGAAGAACTTGGTCAAGAAGAAACAAAAGACGTCTCTGCCGCCCCCGCCGGTGGCCGGTTCCACGCGAGCCCATTCCAGTCGCTCGGCCCTGATCACCCGTGGTGTGGATGATCATCGGTTTGGCAGGATCGACATGGCGGGCAAGCCAATTTCCGGGTATCCGGCCATCCGGGGCGAGGTGTTCGGCCCCAACGCGACACACGTCACGCGAGGGGGGGCCAACGGCCAAGGGGGAAGATCACGACGCCGCTAGACCATGCACACGCCACAAGAACCGGCGGCCAGGACTGATCTCTCAACACACTAGGGGCGGTCCGGAGTTGTGCAAGGCCCCGATGGCCCATTGTACGACATGCGGTCACCCGAGTGGCGGATGTCCGGCGGTAACATCTTCGTCTACGAGCAGCTCATGGAACAGAAGATGATGCTGCAGATGCTGATGATGAGACAGCAGCAGCAGACGCAGCAGGCAACCAGGAGAAAGGTTCAGCGAGTCGCAGAGCCGGCCGCGATCGTCAGAATGGTGCCGGCGCGAACAATCTTCAGAACGGAACCTTGCCTGCCAGGCGAACGAAGAAAACACTCCCCACACCCCAGACCAGCACCGCCGCAGCCGCCAGTACTCTGAAGAAGAGCGAAGCCACCCCCCCCTGCCCCGAAAACCTCCACGACCTCTCCCGCGCCTCTGGAGCCGCCCAACTCACCCGATTGATGCCCCGGCGCACGGACTTTCTTTCCGTCAAGTCAGCGCGGGCTGCTGCCGCTTGACCGGCGTGAACGTGAAATCGTGGCCGTTCCAGTCGATCTCGACCACATCGGACGGGCTGACCTTCTGCTCCAGCAGCGCGGTGGCCAGCGAGTTGGCCAGCCGCTGCTGAATGATTCGCTTGAGCGGCCGGGCACCATAAGCTGGATCGAAGCCTTCCTCGGCCAGCCGCTCCTTGGCTGCGTCGCTGATTTTCAGAGTCAATTCGGCCTCGGCGAGCTGTGTCTGGAGACGCTTGATCTGGATATCGACAATCTGCTTGATCTCGCTCCTGCCCAACGGATGGAAGATGATCGTCTCGTCGATCCGGTTCAGGAACTCGGGAAGGAACGCCCCGCGCAGCATGTTCTGGATCTCGCCCCGCATTGCGGCCTCGTTGCCGGCTCCGGACAGGCCGGCGATGATCTGGCTGCCCAGGTTCGACGTCATGATGATGACGGCGTTGCGGAAATCGACGGTCCGTCCCTGACCATCGGTCAACCGTCCGTCATCGAGCACCTGGAGCAGGACGTTGAACACGTCGCGGTGAGCCTTCTCGATCTCGTCCAGGAGCACGACCGAGTAGGGACGGCGGCGGATAGCCTCGGTGAGGCGCCCCCCTTCCTCGTAGCCGACGTAGCCGGGTGGAGCGCCGATCAGGCGGGCGACGTTGTGCCGCTCGCCGTACTCGCTCATGTCGATGCGGACCATCGCCGCCTCGCTGTCGAAGAGGAATTCCGCGAGGGCCCTGGCCAGCTCGGTCTTGCCCACGCCAGTGGGACCCAGGAACAGGAATGAGCCGATCGGCCGCTTGGGGTCTTGCAGTCCGGCGCGGCTGCGGCGAACCGCGTCGGCGACCGCGTGCACGGCGTCGTTCTGGTTCACCATCCGGAGGTGGATCTGTTCTTCGAGCCGAAGCAGCTTTTCGCGCTCGGTGGTCAGCATGCGTGAGACGGGTATGCCGGTCCACTGGCTAACGACCTCGGCGATCTCCTCGGAGTCAACCTCCTTCTTCAGCAGCCGGTGCTTCTCTCTGGCTGGGCCGCCGTCTGCCTCCGCGGTGGACCGCTCGGTCTCGGCGATTCTCCGTTCCAGTTCTTTCCGCTCGCGTTCCAGGCGCGGCGCCTCCTGGAACTTCGGGTCGCGGGCGATCTCGTTGTAGTCCTCCCCGCGGCTCATCCGCTTGTTGAACTCGTCGTTGAGCTGCTTCGACGCTTCGTGGACGGCAGCCAGGCGTTCACGCATCTGCTGCACGTCGCCCAGTCCCGACTTCTCCATCTCCCACTGGCGGCGCAGGTCCTGCAGCTTCTTCTCGTCCTCGGCGATCTTCTCCTCGACCTCGAGGAGACGCTCCCTGGCATGGGCCTCGGTTTCCGCCTCGAGCATCCGCTTGGCAAGCTGGAGCTGGAGCAATCGACGCTGGACCACATCGATCTCGGTCGGCACGGACTGAAGCTCCATGGAGAGCCGGCTAGCCGCCTCGTCAACCAGGTCGATCGCCTTGTCGGGCAGGAATCGGTCGGTGATGTAGCGGGCCGACAGCTTGGCCGCGGACACCAGCGCGGAGTCCTTGATCTTGACCTTGTGGTGGATCTCGTACCGCTCTTTGATGCCGCGGAGGATCGCGATCGTGTCTTCGATGGACGGCTCGCCGACGAAGACCGGCTGGAACCTCCGCTCGAGTGCGGGGTCCTTCTCAATGTGCTCGCGGAACTCGTCCAGGGTGGTGGCGCCAATGCAGCGCAGCTCGCCGCGAGCCAGGGCCGGCTTGAGCAGATTGGCCGCGTCCATCGACCCCTCGGCCTTGCCTGCGCCGACGACCAGGTGCAGCTCATCGATGAACAGGATGATCCGCCCCTCGGACTGGGTGACCTCCTTCAGAACGGCCTTGAGACGGTCCTCGAACTCGCCCCGGAACTTGGTTCCCGCGACCAAGGCGCCCATATCCAGCGCGATCAGCTTGCGGTTTTGCAGGCTGTCGGGAACGTCGCCCGAAACGATGCGCTGGGCCAGGCCCTCAGCGATGGCGGTCTTGCCCACGCCGGGCTCGCCGATCAAGACCGGGTTGTTCTTGGTACGCCGGCTGAGAACCTGGACCACGCGGCGGATCTCCGTGTCGCGACCGATTACCGGGTCCATCTTGCCCCTGCGAGCCAGCTCGACGAGGTCGCGGCCGTAGCGTTCCAGCGCCTGGTACTTGTCATCGGGATTCTGGTCGGTCACGGTCTGCCCACCGCGGACCTTCTGCAACGCCTGCAAAATCTCCTTCTCGTTCACGCCCAAGGCATCGAGCAACTGCTGGGCCTTGCTCTTGATCTTCACCAGCCCCAGGAGCAGGTGCTCGACCGAGACGTACTGGTCTTTCATTCGCTCGGCCTCGGCCTGGGCCGTGTCCAGCACGGCCGCCAGGTCGGGCCCCAGGGACTGCTCGCCTCCGGTCACCTTGGGCAGCGCACCGAGGCCTTCCTCGGCTGCCTTGAGCACCTGCGCCGGGTTGACTCCAAGCTGCGACAGCAAGGTGCGGATGACCTGCTGCTCGGGGTCCAGAAGCGCGGCCAGGAGGTGCATCGGCTCGAGCCGCTGGTGGCCGCGGTCGCGGGCCAGGGACTGGGCCGCCTGGACGGCTTCCTGGCTTTTCAAGGTCAGTCGGTCGAAACGGAAAGCCATGATCCACCTCCCCGGCAAGCGGCCTGGCGCGCCGACCGCGAGACGGCCCCGCCCGATCGCTCAGTCGGCTGAGTCATCAATGCCGACACGAAAGTTCACATGCAACAAGCCTGAAGCGCAAGCGCAGGGCATTTCAGTGCGGAAAAAATGGGACAGGGCCTTCGCCGACAGCGAGGCGCCTGTCCAGTCGGCCGGAGCCGGCCAAGGAGCACAAAGCCGCGATCGTGGCCGGGTTTCCCGGCCGGCGATCACTTTTTCTCCTCGAACTCGACGTCGATGACGTCTTCGGGCTTCTGGGAACCGTCGCCGCCGTTGGGCGATGCGGAGGGTCCTGCTCCTGGTCCTGGTCCTGGTCCGGTTCCGTGGCCGGGACCGGCACCGGCGCCGGCGCCGGGTCCACCGGCCGAGTAGAGATGCTCGGACATCG
>JBAUOX010000893.1:0-1667 GCA_049579985.1 Isosphaeraceae bacterium
AGAAGGCCAAGGCGCTGGCGTCGGCGGAGCGCTGGACGGCCGACCAGCGGCGTCGGTTCGAGCGATTCTGTCATCAGGGCAATGCGCTGCTGGCCGAGAGCCGCGGCGACTGGAAGGCCGCACGGTCGGCGCTGGAAGCGTGGCTGGCGCTGGAGCCGGCCAATGCGCGGGCGCGGCAGCGGCTGGGGAAAGCCCTCTTCAGCCTCGACCAGCAGGACGAGGCTTACAAGGAGTTGCAGAAGGCCTCCAAGGAGGACAGCGCGCTCGAGCCGGCGGAGGTCATGATGGGCTGGCTCTTTACCAGGGCCGGGAATCTCAAGAAGGCCGAAGAATGGATGAACTACGCGGCCAAGACGAGCCCCGATTCTTTGCCCTTGCATATGGCGATCACCTCCTGGCTGCTGGAGCAAGGCCGGGCCGACGAGGCCCAGACTCACGCCGAGGCCGCCGCCAAGCTCGACTCCAAGTCGAACCAGGTACAACGGGTGCTCGGGCTGGTGGCCCGGGAGCGCAAGGAATATGGCCAGTCCGAGGCGGTTTTCCAGGCGCTGGCGCTCGAGTCGCCCGGAGACGCCTGGGTGCGCAATCAACTGGCCTTGGTCCTTGCCGAGCAGGGCGATGACGTGAAGCGCAAGAGGGCCCTGGAACTGGCCGAGCTGAGCGTCCGCCAGAACCCGAACGCCCTCGACGCTCTCGTGACACTCGGCACCGTCTACTATCGGCTCAAGCGGCTCGATGACGCGGAGAAGGTCCTTCAAGCCGTCTATAACAGCGGCAAGGGGAACTCCGATGCCGCGTACATCCTGGCCCTCGTCAAGTCGGACCGTGGTCAACCAGACAGTGCTCCGGCGCTACTCAAGACGGCCCTTTCCGCCCCCGGACTCTTCATCTACCGCAAGGATGCCCAGCAGTGGCTCGATCGCCTGACGACGAAGTCGTCAAAGTAGCAGAGACGTATCGACAGCCTCCCGGTTCTTCACCTTCGTTTCGACAACAGGAGTGACAAACATGCGACGATCGCCAGTGGATCATGCAAGGGCAACTCGTGGCAGGATCGCGTTGATCTTTCCCGCGTTGCTTCTGTCCGGACTCATTATGAGTTGCCCCAGGGGTGTCGAGGCCCAGACCTGGAACGGCAGCGTCTCCGATCTCTGGAGCAACGCGAGCAACTGGACGCCGAACACCGTGCCGAACTCGACTTCGGCCAGCGCTACAGTCACCAATCCCACCAAAAACCCCGTCCTCATCGACGACTCACCGACGATTGCCAACCTCACGGTTGGTGCCTCAAACTCCGTGAACCTCGACAACGGCCAAAGCCTTACGATCGCGGGCGGCGCAGGGGCCGGATCGCTCGCCATCGCGGGTACGCTGACGCTGGGATCGACCGGCGCCGACACCGACCTGATTCTGGGCGGTACGAGCGGCAGCACCATCACACTGAGCGGCGGCGGGACCCTGGCGCTCTCGAACAACTTTGCCAACCGCATCTACAGCACCACTGGTGACACGCTCGTCAACAACGCCGGCAACACGATCAAGGGCTCCGGCCAGATCGGGATCAACAACAGCAGCTTCGCCTTCAACCTGACTAACAACGGGACGATCAACGCCAACACGAGCGGTGGCATGCAGGTCGCCCCGTCCGGCACCGTGACAAACACCAA
>JBAUOX010000894.1:0-6671 GCA_049579985.1 Isosphaeraceae bacterium
AGAAGGTGGTGCTGGTCGAGCGCTGGCCGACCCTGGGCGGCGTCTGCCTCAATGTCGGCTGCATCCCGTCCAAGGCACTGCTGCACGCCGCCAAGGTCATCAGCGAGAGCCGCGAGATGGCCGCTCACGGGATCAGCTTCGCCGCGCCCACGATCGACATCGACAAGCTGCGCGCCTGGAAGGATGGCGTGGTCAAGCGGCTGACCGGCGGTCTCGCGGGCCTGAGCAAACAGCGCAACGTCACCATCGTCGCGGGCTACGGTCGCTTCGTCTCCCCCAACCAGCTCGAGGTCGAGGGCGGCGACGGCGCGCGCAAGGCGGTGAGCTTCGATCAGGCGATCATCGCCGCAGGCTCGGAGCCGGTGACGCTGCCATTCATCCCCCACCAGGATGCGCGAGTGATTGATTCCACGGGTGCGCTCGCCCTCGATGGCGTACCCCGGCGCTTGCTCGTGATCGGCGGCGGGATTATCGGACTCGAGATGGCCACGATCTACCATGCGCTCGGCGCGACTGTGACGATCGTCGAGCTCATGGACCAGATCATACCCGGGATCGACAAGGATATCGTCACGCCGCTCATGAAGCGGATCCAGAGGCTCTACGAGAACATCTATCTCAAGACCAAGGTCATCAAGGTCGAGGCTGGGGCAGAGGGGCTGACGGTGCATTTCGACGGCGCCAAGGCGCCCGTGAGCGAGGTCTTCGACAAGATCCTGGTCGCGGTCGGCCGGAAGCCCAACGGACGGCTGATCGGGGTCGAGAGCGCGGGCGTCGTCGTCGATGAGCGCGGCTTCATCCCCGTGGACAAGCAGATGCGCACCAATGTGCCGCACATCTTCGCCATCGGCGACATCGTCGGCCAGCCCATGCTCGCGCACAAGGCGGTGCACGAGGGCAAGGTCGCGGCCGAGACGGCTGCCGGTAAGAACAGCTTCTTCGATGCCAAGGTGATCCCGTCGGTCGCTTACACCGATCCCGAGGTCGCGTGGGTCGGCCTCACCGAGGACGAGGCCAAGGCCAAAGGGATGAGGTACGGCAAGGGGGTCTTCCCCTGGGCAGCGAGCGGGCGCTCGCTCTCGCTTGGCCGCGACGAGGGCATCACCAAGGTCTTGTTCGACGAGACGACCGGGCGGATCATCGGCTGCGGTATCGTCGGGCCGAACGCGGGGGACCTGATCGCCGAGGCGGCGCTCGCCATCGAGATGGGCGCGGACGCCCAGGACATCGGCCTGACCGTCCATCCCCACCCGACGCTCTCCGAGACCATCGGCATGGCCGCAGAGGCTTTCGAGGGAACGCTCACCGATCTGTACCTGCCCAAGAAGAAGCACGCCTGATCGGCGGCCGGACCCGGTCCCGGGCCTCCGGGATCGGGTCGGGCTGGAGGAACAACGTCTGCCGGGGCCGGTCCTGCACCGGCCTGTCGAGGCAGCAGAACGGCGAGTCCGAGCACCGCCGTGGCGTGGGTCACGGACACGGAGCATCGCGGACGGCATTCCCACGCGGAGCATGGGAACGAGTTAAACCATGTTTATCTAAATTCGAGGAAGCTGCCATGCAAGCCAAGTCAGGACGCAAGCCGCTGTACTCGCACCTGTACTTCCAGGTGCTCGTCGCCATCGCGATCGGTGTGGCCCTCGGCTTCTTCTACCCGGCGACGGCCGAGACGATGAAGCCGCTGGGGGACGGCTTCATCAAGCTGATCAAGATGATGATCGCGCCGATCATCTTCACCACGGTCGTGGTCGGCATTGCGAAGATCGGCGACATGAAGGAGGTCGGTCGGGTCGGGCTCAAGGCGCTGATCTATTTCGAGCTGGTCTCGTCCCTAGCCCTGACGATCGGCCTGGTCGTCGTCAACGTCGTGCGCCCGGGCGCCGGGGTCAACGCCGACGTAAGCACGCTCGATACCAAGGCCATTGAGAGCTATGCCACAAGCGCCAAATCGCTCTCGACCGTGGACATGCTCCTGCACATCATCCCCGAATCCGCAGTGGGCGCGTTCGCCGGCGGGGAGATCCTCCAGGTCTTGCTCTTCTCGGTCCTGTTCGGACTGGCGCTGGCCCGTCTCGGGGAGAATGGCAGGAAGCTGATCGATCTCATCGATCAGCTCTCGCACGTCCTCTTCAACGTGATCGGGATCATCATGCGGGTCGCGCCGCTCGGCGCCTTCGGCGCGATGGCGTTCACGATCGGCAAGTACGGGGTCGGCACGCTCGCCGATCTGGCCAAGCTGATGGCCTGCGTTTATCTCACCTGCGTGCTCTTCGTGGCCGTCGTCCTGGGCACGATCGCCCGGCTCGTGGGTTTCCGCCTCTGGCCGTTCTTGAAGTACATCAAGGAAGAGATCCTGATCGTGCTGGGCACCTCGTCCTCCGAGGCCGTGCTGCCCCGGATGATCATCAAGATGGAGAACGTGGGCTGTGCCAAGCCGGTCGTCGGGCTGGTGATCCCGACCGGCTACTCGTTCAACCTGGACGGCACGTCGATCTACCTCACCATGGCGGCGATGTTCATCGCGCAGGCCACGAATGTGCCCCTGAACCTCTGGCAGCAGCTCTCGATCCTCGGCGTGCTCTTGCTCACCTCCAAGGGCGCCGCGGCCGTCACCGGCGGCGGGTTTATCACCCTGGCAGCGACGCTCTCCAGCACGGGGACGGTCCCCGTAGCGGGCCTGGCGTTGATCCTGGGGATCGACCGGTTCATGTCGGAGGCCCGGGCGATCACGAACCTGATCGGCAACGGGGTCGCGACCATGGTGGTCGCCCGGTGGGAGGGGGCGCTCGACCTGGAGCGCGCCCGGGCGGTGCTGGCGGCGGGATCGGAGGCGCTGGCCGAGGAGCCGGAAGCCGTGGCCGACGCCCTGGCCACGGGCGTGCCCCTGGTGTCCGAGCTCGCCGTTCCGGAGCCACGGAGACCCTCCCCTTAGTAACTATCCGAAAACGGGGTGTAACCCCCGTAAAATCCAGGACTTAAGAGCGTTTTCGGATAGTTACTTAGAGCGGTTCACGCCTGAGTGTGGCGAAGGGGTTGGCTCATGCCGGGGACCTGGGGTCAGACCGAGTTCTGCAGCCCATAATGCCGATGGACTTGCCGGTGAAAGTCCGGTCGTGGGAATTGACTGTTTACCCACGTAGTCATATTCGACGCTGATTCAGGGTGACCTGGGTTGGCGCAAGCGCGAATGTAAACGTCCTCGAAAGGAGGGCTAGGCTTTGTTTGGCAATAGGACAACAGTTCACTGTCGGGCGACGATCGATTACGAAGTACGAATCCGAACCATTTATCAAACATGGAAGCCAACGAGAAAACCCCCTAATTTACGGGGTCTCTTAACGATTAATGTACGTTCTCTTGAAAACGATTTGTGAAGTTGTGTGCCCGACCGGAATCCATTGTGTACATGCGTCCTATTGCCAAACAGAGCCTAGTGTTTTTGGACCGCAAGGGTCGATTTGCGTGTCTGGATGCCTTTCTGTTCGTTTTGTTGGCTATGCCGAGGCGGATCATCGGCTCAGTCATTATCCTGAATGCAATTCTTTTCTGCCCTACGTGGACGTCGGGTCGATGGCGCGGTGGATCAACCCCGCCGCATCGGCCGCGCGATCGATCGCGAATGCCTCGGTGTCTCGTGTGAACACCTTCAACGCTCCATGCTCATGATGCGGTGCGGGTCAACTCCTCCAGGAGGAAGATCACCGACCGGTAGTCTTTGCCAGTCGCCAGATTCATGCCGATCTCGCAAGTGCGATTGCTGGAGACGTAGCGGTCGAAGTGCCGGCCCTTCAGCTCCTCGACCTGTTCCTCGGTTGCCGAGTGGGTGAGCTCCGGGTGCAGAAAGCCCCGGTCACCGGCGAATGCGCAACAGGTCGAATAGATGGGGGTCACCGATTGCTCGGATAATGCCGCCCCGAGGGCGTTCAGCTTGTCGGACAGGCCGAGATGATGTGTCGCACAGACCGGGTGGACGACGACTGATCCGACGCGCCTGGTGATCTTGAGGCGTGGCAGGAGGTAGTCGTTCGCCCAGGCGATCGAGTCGAGCAGGGTCAGTCGCTTGTGCCGCTCCCTGTTCTCCATCGTCAGGTAGTCCAGGATCTCGCTGGTGATCCCGAGCGTGCAGGAACTGGCATCGCAGACGACCGGGAGCTGACCGCCATCGCTCCAGCGCCACAGGCTCTCGACCACCTTGTTCGCCATGTACTCGTTGCCGTCGGCGTAGCCCTTGGAGTGCCAGACGGTCGCACAGCAGTTGCCCGCCAGGTCGTCCGGGATCCAGAGGGGCAGTCTCGCTCGCGCGGACACGGCGACCATTGCTTGCGCAAGGCTCGGCAACTTCGCGGAGGCATCGGAATTTCCGAAGATCCGGTTCACGCAGGCTGAGAAGTAGACGGCCGCGGCCCCCGTCCTCTCGGTCGAGGGGAGATCAACCTTCGCCGGTTGAGGGATGTTGGGCAGCCAGGCCGGCATTAAGTCGTTGCTGACGATCGCCCGGGCGGCCGATGTCATCCCCTTTGCCGGCAGGCCGCCGAAGACTCTGGTTGCGACCTCATTCAGTGTCAACGCCACCCGGGCTGCTTTCTCGACCGCTCCCCAATGCTCGGCCAGCTTTTCGGCCGCGTACTCCTGCGTGTGGGTATGTTCCATGTGGCGGAAATGCTTCATCAGCACGCCGGTATTGATCCCCAGCGGGCATGCGATGGCGCAGGAGCCATCCCCGGCGCACGTCTCGATGGCGTCGTACTCGTAGTCCCGCAACAGCGCCGCGGCGACCGGCGAGCCCTCGGGTTGCCTCATCATCTCGCGACGGAGCACGATCCGCTGACGCGGAGTCGTGGTCAGGTTGCGGCTGGGACAGACTGGTTCGCAATATCCGCATTCGACGCAGCGGTCGATTTCGTTCTCCACCGTGGGCGTCGTGTGCAGATGGTGGAGGTGGGCCTGGGGATCGTCCGACAGCAGGACCCCCGGCGCGAGGATGTTGTCCGGATCCGCCAGCCGCTTGAGCTTCCACATGAGGCCCGTGAGCTTCGCCCCCCACTCGCGCTCGACGAACGGGGCGACGTTCCTCCCCGTGCCGTGTTCCGCCTTGAGCGACCCATCGTATTTGTCAACCACCAGAGCGACGATGTCCTTCATGAAGGCATCGAAGCGCTCGGTATCCGCCTTGGTGTTCAGCGATGGCGTGATCAGGAAGTGCAGGTTGCCCGCGGATGCATGACCGAATACGGTCCCTTTGTAGCCATGCTTGGCGAGTAGAGCTTGCAGATCGAGCGCACCGTCGGCGAGACGCTCGGGCGGGAAGCAAACATCCTCAAGGATCAGCGATGTGCCACTGGGCCGGGCCCCGCCGACGGAAGGCAGGAGTCCATTGCGGACGGCCCACCGCTGAGCCGCGATGTGGGGATCCTTCGTGAAGTCGGCCGGTTCGAGCAGGGTGAGCCCGGCCAAGGTCTCGTTGGCTGCTCGCTCGGCCTGGGCCAACCGCTCCGAACTGCTCTCGCGGAACTCAACGAGCAGTGCCGTCGCGGTTTCCGGTAGGCCCCGCCACCGATCCGGAACTCCCGGTTTTCCTTCGACCGCGCGCAACGACGCACGGTCGGAGAGTTCGACGGCCGCCGCGCCGTGTTCGACGAAGGGAGCGACTGCGGCCGCTGCGGCATGCATGTCCGGAAAGATGAGGAATGCCGTGATCCTGTGTTTGTCGTCCGGTACGGTATTGAAGACGGCCTCGGCGAGGAACGCCAGCGTCCCCTCCGATCCGACGAGCAACCGGCGGAAAATCCCGAGCGGCGTGCCGGCGTCGAGGAATGCCTCCATGTGATAGCCGGTCGTATTCTTGATGCGGAATTTCCGCCGCAGACGCTTCACCAAGTCTGCGTCGGCCTCGATTTCCTGCTTGATCTCCAGCAACCCTCGCGCCAGAGCCGGCGCGGACGCAGCAAACTTACGCTCGGCGTCCGGGTCGGCGGTGTCGATCCGTAACCCTGATGCCAACAGGAATGTCAGCGAGTCGATCGTCTTGTACGAATTCTGGGCCGTGCCACAGCACATCCCGCTGGCGTTGTTGGCGATGACGCCGCCGACCGTGCAGACGCTCACGCTGGCCGGGTCGGGTCCAAGCCGGTATCCGTAGGCAGCCAGTGCTAGGTTTGCCCGAAACATCACCGTGCCGGGGCGCACCCGTAGCCGACGTCCTTGGTCCTCGACGTTCCAACCTGCCCAATATCTTCGGGCCTCCAGGAGGATCCCATCTCCCTGGGACTGCCCGCTCAGGCTCGACCCAGCCGCACGGATCGTCACGGGAATCTGCTTCTGCTTGGCGTAGGCAAATACCTGCCGGACCTCCTCCTCATCGCGGGGAAAAACGACTACCTTGGGAAACATGCGGTAGGGACTTGCATCGCTCGCGAATTTGACCAGATCAATCGCCCGGGAGAGGACCTGGGCTCCGCCGAGGATGGCGACTAGGTCGTCCCGGAGCCACCGAGGTGTTCCTTCCGCGAGTTCATCCGGCGCACGATCATGAGTCGGCGGGTGCTCACGTGGTTCGATGAGCGACGGATCGGGTTGAAATAGTTTGTTCATTCCAATCTCTCCAATTGTAGGCTCTCAAACCGAGGTGTACCAACGTCATCGGACGAAGTTGACACTTGGTTGTTTTAGTC
>JBAUOX010000895.1:0-2866 GCA_049579985.1 Isosphaeraceae bacterium
CAATCTGCGCAAGGGAGCAGCCACCAACGCCGTCCAGATCGCCGAAGAACTGCTCAAGCTGGAACCGGCCAGCTCATGAGGCCGGAAGGAGGACGAACGTGTCAACCGCCCCGAGATCACGGGCCACTCGCCCGGTCGATTATCCCACCAGTGACGGCAAACCCATGGCCGAGACCGATCTGCATCGCCAGGACATGGTCGACCTGATCGAGACTTTGCAGGACCACTTTGCCGGCGACCCGTATGTTTACGTGACCGGCAATCTCCTGCTTTACTACGTGGAGGGGAACCCGCGGAAGCACGTTTCTCCCGATGTTTTCGTGGTCCGCGGGGTGCCGAAGCTTCCTCCCAGGGACTATTACCTGCTCTGGAAGGAGAGGAAGGCCCCGGAGGTGGTCATCGAAATCACCTCGAAAACGACCAGGCGCGAGGATCAGAAGACGAAGCTGGCACTGTACCGTGATGTCCTGCGGGTGCCGGAGTATTTTCAGTTCGACCCGACCGAAGACTATCTGAAACCGTCGCTCCAGGGACACCGGCTCGTGGACGGAGATTACCAGCCGATCCCCGTGGTGCATGGCCGTCTCCCGAGCCAGATTCTCGGTCTGGACCTGGAGCGCGACGGGACAGCGCTGCGCCTCTACAATCCAGCCACGGCAGTGCGTTTGCCGACCCGCGAGGAGGCACTTGCGGCGAGCAACCAGCAACTCGCCCTCAAAGACCAGCAACTGGTCCTCACGCACCGGCAACTCGCCCTCAAAGACGCGGAAAACGAACGCCTGCGCCGCGAGCTCGAAGCTCTACGCCGGACCTTGCCCCCAGCAGCAGGCGATCCCTCCGGATCATGCGGAACATCAAGCTGATCCTCAGTTACGACGGCACTGACTTCCACGGCTGGCAGCGCCAGCCCGGGCTCAGGACCATTCAGCAAACGCTCGAGGATGCCATCCTTGCGCTGACCCAGGCTCGGCCGAAGACGACCGCCAGCAGCCGGACCGACGCGGGCGTCCACGCGCTCGGGCAGGTGGTTCATTTCCTCACCCCGTCGCGACACCGGCCCGAGATCATCTTGAAGGCCCTCAATGCGCTCTTGCCGCGCGACCTTCGCGTGCTCGAAGTTCGAGACATGCCCCAGGCCTTTCACGCAACCTTGGACGCCATATCGAAGCGGTACCGTTACGTGATCGACGATGGACCGATCGCCAGCCCGTTCCAGCTTCGTTATAGCTGGCAAGTACTCCGCCGGCTCAACATCGAGGCGATGAACCGTGCCGGCGCCGCACTCGTGGGGCGTCACGATTTCCGCAGCTTCGAGACCGACTGGCCGAACCGGACCAGCAGTGTACGCACGGTCATTGAGCTCGTCGTGACCCGGAGCGATGATCTGGTCTGGCTCGAGGTCGAGGCCGATGGTTTCTTGTACAATATGGTTCGAGCGATCGCCGGCACGCTGTCGTGGGTGGGGATCGGGAAGCGGCCCGAATCCTGGGTCAGCGACGTGCTGCGGGCGGAGAAACGGGTCGAGGCGGGGCCGACGGCGCCCCCGCGGGGATTGTTTCTGGTGAAGGTTCGCCATGGGTCGGAGCCAGGCTGAATCGGCTCCGGAACAAGTGTTCGCCGGGATCGATCCGGCATCCGGCAATCACGGGGGAACCACGACCATGCGGATCGTCCACGTGATCACGCGCCTGATCCTCGGCGGCGCCCAGGAGAACACGTTACTCACGGTGGAGGACCTGCAGCACCAATACCACGATGAAGTGACGCTCATTACCGGGCCGGCGGAGGGCCCCGAGGGCGATCTATTCGAACGTGCCAGGAAGCGGGAGCTCAAGGTCGAGGTGATGTCGGAGCTGGTCCGTCCGATCCGTCCCTGGACGGATCTGAGGGCTTACCGGAAACTTCGGTCGGCGATCCGGCGGCTGAAGCCCGACGTCGTTCATACTCATAGTTCGAAGGCGGGTATCCTGGGCCGGGCGGCCGCCTGCCACGAGCGGGTGCCGGCCGTCGTGCACACAATCCACGGCATGCCGTTCGGGGCCTTCGAAGGTCCGCTGAAGAACCGCCTCTACATCACCCTGGAACGTTGGGCGGCCTATCGCTGCCATGCGATCGTCAGCGTCTGTGACGCCATGACCCAGCAGGCGCTGGCTGCCGGAGTGGGCCGGCCGGAACAGTTCCTGACCGTCTACAGCGGAATGGACACTGATGCGTTCTTGAATCCGCGACGCGCGCGCGAGGAAGTCCGCCGCGAGTTGGGGCTAGCCGACGACGAGGTCGCCTTTGCGACGGTCGCCCGGCTCTTTGAGCTCAAGGGACATGACGACATCGTGGCCGTCGCCGCCGCGGCTTTGAAAGCCAACCCCAAGGTGCGGTTTGTCTGGATCGGCGACGGCGTCCTCCGTGACCGGCTGATCGCCGACCTTCAGGCCCGGGGTATCCGGCACGCCTTCCTGCTCACAGGGCTCGTTCCGCCCGACCGCATCCCCGCACTGCTGGCGGGCGTCGATGCGGTGATTCATCCCAGCCTCCGCGAAGGTCTGGCCCGAGTCCTTCCCCAGGCGCTTCTGGTCGGCCGCCCGGTGATCAGTTACGACGTCGACGGCGCCCGTGAGGTGGTTCTACCCGAAACCGGCATTCTGCTCCAGCCGCGTGACCTGCCTGGCCTTGAGACCGCCATTCTGCGGCTGGCCGACGATCCGTCGTTGCGCAGCACGATGGGCCAGGAAGGTCGGCGCAGGTTTGCCGACCAGTTCCGGCACGAGACGATGACCCGTCAACTCCGCTCACTTTACGAGCGATTGCTCGACGTGCCCGGCTCGTACCGTTGATTCCTCACGCGGAAGAGCCGCGGCGGAACGCCGCA
>JBAUOX010000896.1:0-3156 GCA_049579985.1 Isosphaeraceae bacterium
GCGCAGGGCCAGCACCGGTGCGCTGGCGCATCCGGCGCGGCGGCAAACATCCGAGATCGTGAGGGGCTCATCGGCCCGGCACAACACCTCCAGCGCGGCTGCCTGTTTGGGCGAGAGCTTCGGCTTCTTGGTCTGTTCCTTGAGCCCCTGGCGGATCTCCTCGGGAACCAGCAGGAAGGTTCCAACCCGGGTGCCGGCCTGGTTGCGAACTCCCGCCGGCACCGCTGCATCCAGAGCCTGACCCCACGAGCAAACGTAGTACTCGGCCATCCAGCGCGTCAGCTCGAGCATCTTCGCGTCGATGAGCGGAACGGGGTCGAGCACCTCGACCACTTCCTTCAGCTTGCGCGGATCCAGACCCTCCGGCGGCGCCGCATCGACGCTCACGCAATAGCCGATCGTCAGCCGGTTGCTCCGCCCCAGCGGCACACGGAGACGCTGCCCCGGACAGACGGTCCGACCTGGCCGCGAGGGAGCCCAATACGTAAGCACGTGCTCGATCGGCCGGTTGACGACCACCCCCACGAAGGACCCCTCGGTGGGCTGTTTGGTCTCGTCCTCGAGCCCGAACCAAGCGGTCTGAACTTCGTCGGAACCGGTTCCTTCGCGCTGGGCATCACCATCGATCATTAAGTATAAGGCTTCAGCCCGCGGAAACCTCGCCACCAGGCCCCCGAAGGGGTGGGCAGTGGAGGAGCGTTCCGCGGCTTCAACCGCTCCTTGCCAGGGTGGTGGAACGAGCAGCCAGGCGGACGCAAGATGCCGCTCTGGCACTGTTGTTAATCGGGGTGCCATCGAGGCCGGCGATTGCGAAATAGCCGCTCGATCGCTTGCCCTTGACGAATCCCACACCATTCGGCGTCGCGACGAGATCGAACTTCCGCAAGCCGAACAGCTTCCCGGTGGGAATTCGCTGCTCGCTTCGCTGGCCGCTCGTCTGCTGGTAGTCGCCCTTCGCGACGTGCCGCTTGCGGACGACCGTGGGGTTTAGCGGGACGACCGCGCCGTCCTCGCAGCAAATCGCTACTGCGCCGGCAGCGTGGCTCTTGGGCCAGCCGAGGCACTGCTCTCGCTTCCACTTGGTCTCGTAGCCGAACGTCGGCGAGAACGCCCATCCCGTCCGCGCGATGGCTCCCTTGACGATGCCGACCTCGGTGGCGTGCCTTGTCCTCGACCGCTTCACCTTGAGCTTGAACTTGCCGGCGTGCAGGTCGTCGTGACACGTCGCGCAGAGCGTGACCAGGTTCGACGGCTCGTCGCTGCCGCCGTGCGCTCGGAACACCTTGTGGTGGACGTGGAGCTTGGGACTGTGCTTGCTCTGCCGACCGCTCTGGCACTTGTAGCCGTCGCGATGCAGAACATACGCTTTTGTATTGTAAAAACCCTTCTGGGCACCCTCCTGGTAGCCGGCACCTTCGATATCAGGGTTTACGATCTTGTGGATGTCGAAGGACGCCAGTTCGACCTTCCAGCGTCGAACAGGCAGAATCCGTGCGACGAAGTCGCGCTCACGCAGATGGCTCTCGACCTTGGACCGGATCGAGGGTGCGAGCCGGCCATCGGCACACAGAGACGCCCGGTTATTCCACCGCGGCTTGCGATAGCGGGTCTTGCGGCCGCGCCTGGCGCGGCGATACATCGCTCGTTGCCTTAGCTTGCGCGACACGTCGTCGCGCAGGATTGCTTCGGCCCGGTAGACGACCTTGCCGTTGGCAATCGCGGCGGAGCCGATCGTCTTGCTGCCGGTATCCATCCCAGCGACAACATCCTGCTTGTAGCCGCTAGCGCCAAACAACAGTTTGATCGTGGACGGGTCGCGTCGCACGACCTTGGCCTTGCCGTCTTTCAGCAGGTGCCTGGCCCTATCCGGCGAGCAAGGCATCAAGGGTTTTCCGTGGTGATTCAAAACATAGACTAACATAAAGTCTACACTCCCTTTCGGGGTTATGCGTCCTCACCGCGACTCGGGCCCCCGAAGGGGAGTGCCGGGCGATTCCGACCTCCTCTCGACCAGATATCCGAGGGTTTCCCTCCCAAAGCACTATCCCTTCCTCGCGGGATTGTTTAGCCGTGGGACGCAGAGCAGCGGACTGAGGCGACATCCGCAGGTGCCTATGTATTCCCCGGTATCGTCTGCCGGCCTTTCTTCCGGCGGTCTGGTAAGCCCAGGCTTTCTGCAAAGCCTCAGCACTTGAGTGCTGGAGGATGCTTACGATTGACAGGGCTCACGTGTCGGGTCTATCGTCGAGGATCGCCGCCGCCAGGCGCATGGGTTCGAGGCCGTTTTGCCGAGAGCGGCATCTTCCTTTGCCAGTTCACCCAATTTCTGCACGTTTGTCCACAAGAAAGTGGACAGTCATCTGATTAGCAGTGCGAATGGCAGGGATCGGGCGGGAGTTTCGACGCCATGCGACTGGGTCTTTTCGGCGGCACATTCGATCCGATCCATCTCGGCCACCTGATCCTGGCCGAGCAATGCCGCGAGGCCTGCCGGCTCGACCGGGTCTGGTTTGTCGTCGCGGGCGCTCCCCCGCACAAAGGTGGAGACCGCACGCCGGTCTCTCACCGCATCGAGATGGCCCGGATCGCGATTGCCGGCCACCAGGCCTTCGAGGTTTCCGAGATCGAGGCCAGGCGCCCCGGCCCGCACTACAGCGTCGACACGCTGGACGCCGTGCACCGCGAGCGGCCCGGCGACGATCTCTTCTTCCTGATCGGCGCCGACAGCCTCGTCGACCTCCCAACCTGGCGCGACCCCGCGGGAATTGCCCGCCTGGCCACGATCGTCGTGGTCAACCGCCCCGGGATGGATGAAGTGGATCCGTCGATCCTGCCGAGCTTCGGCCCTGGCACCAAGGACCTCCTCTCCGTGACCATTCCATCGATCGGCATCGCCTCCAAGGTCCTGCGGCAGCGCCTGGCCGAGCGCCGAACCATCCGCTACATGGTCCCCCGCGGCGTCGAGACCTACATCGAGGCGCAGGGACTGTATCGCGGACCAAGTCCAGCCGAGATGAGCGTTCAGGGACCTTCGGACTCATCGGGATCCAGCGTGCGAGAATGATGCCGAGTCTCATAACGCCGAGCCTGTCCCTCACGGCCTCGGTGGATCGTGGGGGTCCACCGCCCTTGCCGCGCGCCGAGCTGGGTATCCAT